>JALYVR010000609.1 GCA_030853145.1 Chloroflexota bacterium
TGACTGACCTCATCACGTTTCAATGAGCAGTTGTAGTGCGGCAGGCTGGGGCAGCACCCGCCGGTACGAATTTGAACGCTTAGCAGCATCGGAGTGCTCTCACCGGGATCGTTGACGCAGGGAAGCTCGGCCTCGGTCCCTCAAGCACTGGGTCTGGTCAATCGGCTTGGAAGAGGCGAACCCCTTACAAGCCTCCCCACAGAGTGGGGAGGTCATTGACTATTTCCTCTCAGGTGGGTGCTCCAGCAGCATCTACTCAACCTCTAGCAGCACATCGCCATCGTTGACGAAATCGCCTTCACCCACCTTGATGGTCTTCACCACACCGGCAACGGTGGATTGCACAGGGATCTGCATTTTCATGGATTCGAGCATGACCACGTCCTGGTCAACCTCAACTTTTTCGCCTGCTTTGACCAGGAGTTCCTGGACGACGCCAGCAATATTCGCTGTAACGCGTTTCATAATACAAAAGGCTCCTACTTTATTATGGATGCATGGGCCAAATAGTCACACTGGGTAGATCGGGCTGCGGCACTCGGAGAAACGCGCCTCCTTGGTCTGGTAAATAGCATAGCGCGCAATCAGTTCGTCGCGCAAGGCCTCGAAGGGCGTGATGGTGTCGACGATCATCTCGGAGGCCAGGCGGAAGATATCGATATCCTTGGCATACTGCTCCTCCATCATCTTGCGGAAGGGCGTGCGCTCCTCCTCGGGCAACTGGGCGATCTGGTTGGCGAAGACGGCGTTGATGGCGGCCTCAGGTCCCATGACGGCGATCTGCGCTGTAGGCAGCGCCAGCACGGCATCGGTGCCGAAAGCTGGTCCCGCCATAGCATAGAGTCCAGCGCCGTAGCATTTGCGTACAACTACCAGGATCTTGGGCACCACGGCCTGCGAGACCGCCGCGATAAACTTCGCGCCATGCCTGATGATGCCGGCCTTCTCCACGGCCGACCCGATCATGAAGCCCGACACGTCCGCCAGGAAGAGCAGGGGGATGTTGAAGGCGTTGCAGGTATTGATGAAGCGCGTGGCCTTGTCCGACGAATCGGGGAAGAGGACGCCACCTTTGACGCGCGGCTGATTGGCCACGATGCCGATGGCGCGACCATTGAGGCGCGCATAGCCCACGATAAGCTCGCGCGCGAAGAGCTTCTTGACCTCCAGGAAGCTACCGCCATCGGCCAGCACATCGATGAAATCGTACATGTTGAAGGCCTTGTTCTGCGCCTCCGGCACGATATCTTGCAGGGGACGATCGCTGGCGGGCGACACAGGCTCGGCGTCTGCCGGCTTGCCGAGATAGTTCTGCGGCATGTAGCGGAAATAGTCGCGCGCGATACGAATGGCGTCCTCTTCGCTCTCGGCCAGGAAATCTCCCAGGCCGGAGACCGTGCAGTGCATGCGCGCGCCGCCCATCTCGTCGAGCGTGACCTGCTCGCCTGTGACCATCGCAGCCATGCGCGGCGAGCCGAGGTAGGCGCTGGCATTGCCCTCGACCATGATGGCGATATCGGCGAAAGCTGGGGTATAGGCCGCGCCCGCCGGCGAGGGACCAAACATGAGCGAGATCTGGGGCACAACGCCCGACATCTTGACCTGGTTGTAGAAGGTGCGTCCGCCCTGGTTGCGCCCGGGGAAGAGGCGCACCTGGTCGGTGATACGCGCCCCCGCCGAGTCGATCAGATAGAACATGGGGATGCGCATCTGCATGGCCATCTCCTGGATGCGCAGGCTCTTCTGTACCGACTTCTCGCCCGCCGACCCGGCCTTGACCGTGGAGTCCGACGCGCTGAAGGCCACCGGGCGTCCATGAATGCGACCCACCCCGGTAATGCTGCCGTCAGCAGGTAGATCGGGGTCCTGGCTCTCGGCAAACATATAGTCCTCGAACTCGATCTTGCCATCGTCCAGCAGCAACTTGAGGCGGTCGCGCGCGAAGAGTTTCTTCTGCTCGCGATTGCGCTGGTGATATTTCTCGGCGCCGCCCTTTTTGATACGCTCTATCTCGGCAGCAGCCCGCTCTGCATTGCTTGTCATAAGGATAGATCGTCCTTTCTCATCGTGTAGGCATATTCCCAGGCGACCGGCCGGTCCCGTAGCGCGTGGCTTGCCTCGTAGGCGTGAACTTAAGCCAGGAACAAGCGAAAATCGTGTATGTCCGTAGGGCGTGGCTTGCCTCGCCCACCTCTCCGTAGGGGCGCAGGCCAGCGAATGTGTTGATACAAAATTATGCGTCGTATCGTCCGAGGGGAAGCTCTATCGGCCTTGGAACAGGGCACCCGCCAGGGATGCCCGTCCATCTCATACCCTGCGATCGGCGCTCTCATACCACTCACCCGATCGGCAATGAACTGTGTACGAGTGCTTTTCCCTCTCGTCATGCCACCTCTGCCTGGTCAGATATGTAGGGGCACTCCCTGGCGGGTGCTCTGTTCCAAGGCCGACACATGCTCCATTTTCCCTTCTTCTGTTCGAGAGTGATTTTGTATCAACGAATGCGGCGTGCCTCGCCCGTTGGGAAGCCCGTGTACATCGTTGGCCTGCATGGGCGAGGCATTGTCGGCGGGCAAGAGGAGCCGAAGCCGTCGCCCCTACGCAGACCCCTACACATCGATCTCCATGCGCAGCAGCGCCGACGAGAGCGATTTGCCCAGGGCGTCGCTGCGCAGCGAGCGCGAGGCGCCGCCATTGAGGGCGCCGTGCAGCACAAATTTGAGGGCCAACACATTGGGTACCTCGAAGCGCTCGACCTTGCCGCTGCTGATGCCGGAGAAATGCTCGCGCACACGCTCGGCGGTGACCTCTCGCATCAGTATATCATAGGTTGCCTGGTCGGGCGCGAAGAGACTGAGGTCGGCCTTATCGCCCTTATCGCCTGAGCGCGCATGGGCCAGGGAGACGAGTTGTTTTTTCACGACTATGATTCCTCCACGCTGACCCGTACATACTCTTCGATGATCTCGCGCGGCGCCAGCGTGGGCCAGATGCCGAGCAGGCCGCGTGGCTCCAGCATGCCGCCGGCGCCGCCGATGAACGGGGGGCCGCTCAGAGCCAGCGGCGGGAACAGGCGGCCCAGTTTCACGGCTTCGCGCCTGTCGGCACAGCGCACGGCGATGCGCAGGTAGACTTCGTTCAGATCGCCGGCATGCGCCGCGTCGGCCAGGGGACCGTGGATCGAATTATAGCCCATATATTCAATCAGCGTCTCTTCGGCCTTCAGGCCTACCTCGTCCATCTGCTGCCGGATGATCTGCGCGGCGGCCTGGGCCTTGGCCAGCGCATCCGGCCAGGCATAGCCAAGCAGCGCGTGTCCCATCACGCCATCCTCGTAGCCAGCGACAATCTTCAGTGTTGCTGGCGCCGGTCGTCCGCTCGCGCCGGTCATGTACACCTCGTCGGGGCCGCGCTCTTCCATGTGCAGGGTGGTCATATTCACGTCCACATCGGGGGTCAGATAGTGGGCAGGGTCGTGCACCTCGTATAACAACTGCTCGCGGAGGGTGTCGAAGCTGACGCGCCCGCCGGTGCCCGGCGCTTTGGTGATCAGCGCGTCGCCGTTCTCCCACACCTCGGCGATGGGGTAGCCGATATGCGCCAGGTCGGGGATGGCGCGCCAATCGCCGCCGAAGTTGCCCCCGGTGGCCTGCCCGCTGCACTCCAGCAGGTGACCAACGACGATGCCCTGAGCCAGCTTATCCCAC
>JALYVR010000610.1 GCA_030853145.1 Chloroflexota bacterium
TGGTGAACCTCCTCTTCAACATGGATCAACCGCTTCAACCCTTTATCCCATGGTCCAGTCAAGGTGACTCTTCTCCTATCCCCCAAAAAACTTGAACTTTAGGTCAGGATGACGCGCTATGTTATAATGTATTTCAATATTAGTCGGACTACGCCGTGTGCAGGAAGGGAATGGGCCACGATGCCAGACATGCCAGATCGCGAGACAACAGATGCCAGCAAGCCGCTGGTCGCCTGGGTGACGGTGGGGGTGTATCAGGAGAACTGCTACCTGTACGCCTGCCCCCAGACATATGAAGCGGTGATCATCGATCCCGGCGACGAGCCTGAGCGCATTCTGGAGCGCATCGCGGAACTCAAGTTCATCCCCAAATACATCATCAACACGCATGGTCACGTCGATCACATCGCGGCCATCGACGCGGTGAGCGCCGTGTACCCCGTGCCCCTGGCGATCCACCCCGCCGATGTGTACATGTATACCGATGAGTACACGGCGAAGATGCATGGGAGCCCGCCTCCACTCGTACACCGCCAGCCGGATATCCTGTTGCAGGAGGGCCAGCGCATCTCGTTCGGGACGCTCACCCTTGATGTGCTGCATACGCCCGGCCATACCTCCGGCGGCGTCTGCCTGGTGAGCCGTCCGTACTGCGTTTTTAGTGGCGATACCCTCTTCCGCCGCAGCATCGGGCGCAGTGATCTCCCCGGCGGCAACACAGCTCAACTCCTGGCCTCCATTCGTGAGAAGCTGTATACCCTCGATGAAGAACTGGCGGTCTTTCCCGGACATGGCGACCCGACGACTATTATCGAAGAAAAATATGAAAATCCCTTTGTCACTGTAGAGGAGTAACGTTCTTTATGTCAATTATTTGTGTGATAGGCACCGGCTACGTGGGCCTGGTAACAGGTACCTGCCTGGCCGATATGGGCAATTCCGTCACCTGTGTCGATATCCTCCCTGAGAAGATCGAGAAGCTCAAACAGGGTATCCTCCCCATCTATGAGCCTGGTCTGGAAGAGATGCTCGAACGCAACGTACGCGCGGACCGCCTCCATTTCACAACCAGCTATAGCGAGGGTTTAGATAACGCCGAGTTCATTTTTATCGCGGTGAATACCCCCACCGGGACAAGCCAGGGCAGCGCGGACATGCGCTACGTCGAGAGCGCCGCCCGCAGCATCGCCAAAGAACTCGACCATCGCGCGATTATCATCAATAAGAGCACGGTCCCGGTAGGCAGCGGCGATGTGGTGACGCGCATCATTCGCGCTAACCTCGAACGTTCAGATGTTTCGTTCGCCGTGGTCTCCAACCCCGAATTCTTGCGCGAGGGCACGGCCGTGCAGGACTTCCTCAATCCCGACCGCATCGTGCTCGGCTCGTCCGATATGGAGGCCGCACACCGCGTGGCTACGCTCTACCTGCCCCTGCGCGCCCCTTTCGTGACCACCGACCTGTACACGGCCGAGATGATTAAGTATGCCTCCAACGCCTTCCTGGCCACCAAGATCTCCTTCATCAATGAGATCGCGCAGGTCTGCGAGCGCCTGGGCGCTGACGTGAGAGAGGTGGCCGCCGGCATGGGCTTCGATAAGCGCATCGGGCGCGCCTTTCTGGATGCCGGCCTGGGGTACGGCGGGAGCTGCTTCCCCAAGGATGTGCAGGCCCTGGCGTTCATGGCGGAGGAGGCGGGCCTGCACCCGCAATTGCTGCACGCGGTGATGGAGATCAATCACGACCAGCGCCGGCTGATCGTCAGCAAGCTGACCTCCATCCTCGGTTCACTGCGCGGCTGCACCATCGGCGTGCTGGGCCTGGCCTTTAAGGCCAACACCGATGATATGCGCGAGGCGGCCTCTGTGGATATTGTTCGCTGGGTCACTGCCCAGGGAGGCGAGGTGCGCGTCTACGATCCCGTGGCTACGCAGACCGGGCGGGAGGCAATGGAGCGCGCCGGCATTCGCATGGATATGGTAACCTTCTGCGAGAACGCCTACGAGGTGGCCGAGCACGCCGATGCGTTGGTGATCGTGACGGAGTGGAACGAGTTCAAGTCGTTGAACATGCTTCAGGTCCATAGCACTATGCGCCGACCCGTGTTGATCGATGGCCGCAACCTCTACGAGCCGTCCGAAATGCACCGCCTCGGCTTCACCTATCGCGGTATCGGCCGGGGCACCGGTCCGGCCGCCTCTGTGCTGCCGCCAGGCGATAGCACCAGCACGCCGGAGAGCGAGACGCTCCAGCGGCCGCTCATAGGCGCGCTTGAGAGCAACAATGGCAAATAAGGACGACGAGGGAGACGACCTGCCGCGCCTGTTCACCCCACTTGTGAGCCGGCCGGGGGAGGAGCTTCCCGACTGGCTCTTCGGGCCGGCGGGCAAGGCCGGTCTGCCGGCTCCCCTCAGTCTTCCACAGGGCGTGAACGTCGCCGTGGGTATCGACATCATCGAGGTCGACCGCGTGCGCCAGGTTTTCGAGCGCCACGGCGAGCGTTTCCTGCGGCGCGTCTTCACCGAAATCGAGATCCTGCAATGCCGGGGGCGCAAGGCCATGCTGGTCACGCCGCCCCCGCCTCCGAAAGTCACCCGCCTGGCCGGGCGCTTTGCCGCTAAAGAGGCTATCAGCAAAGCCCTCGGCACAGGCCTGCATGGCGTGGCCTGGCGCGAGATGGAGATCGTACAGGTGCGCAGCGGCCGCCCCACCGTGCGCCTCCACGGCCGCGCGAAGCAGCGCGCCGACCTGCTGGGCATCAGCGCCTTCGACGTGAGCATCGCCGACCTGGCGCAGTTCTCTGTCGCCATCGCCGTTGCCGTGCAGACGGACAGGCCATGAGGATCGGAGCGCTCCACCATCATGACCTGGCCACCACGATCCCACGCCTCAATCCAGAAGCCCCCTTGCCCGGATCTTGCTTCTGTAAGTGAGGTTTTTGTTACTCACGGCGTATATATTAGAACAAGGTACAAAAGAACGAAGCCTATTTCGCTCGACTCCACGAAAGGTGTCCGCCATGTACCGCTTCCTGCTTTCACGTGCCATCGGCCTGGTCTTCGTCCTGGTGTGCGTCACATTTATCACCTTCATCATGGGCTATATCGCGCCAGGAGACCCGGTTCGCGCTCTGATGGGAGAGCACTATACGCCTGAACTTTACCAACAGTTGCTCCACGTGTATGGGCTGGACCTGCCCTGGTGGCAGCAATACTACAACTTCCTGAACAATTGCCTGCATGGCACCTTTGGCCTCTCTTTTCATTATGAGAATCGGCAGGCGTGGGATGTGCTAAAAGATGGCCTTCCCTACTCTATTGATCTGGGCCTGGAGATACTGGCCGTCACTATCCTGATTGGCATACCCGTGGGTATTATCACGGCCCTGCGCGCTAATACCCACGTTGATACGTCGCTGTCCACGATGATACTCGTGTTTTATGCCGTTCCCGATATCGCGCTCATTGTTTTATTCCAGATAGCTATGGTCTGGCTCTATGACCAGAACCTGCCATCTCTGCCCGTCGCCGGTTGGGATACCTGGCAGGCCCATATCGCTCCGGTCCTCATCACGGCTACTACCGGGGCCGCCTACTTCTCACGCCTCACAAGGGCCACCCTTCTGGAGACGCTGGGGCAGGATTATATACGCACAGCGCGCTCCAAAGGCCTCACCGAGCGCCGGGTGATCTGGCTGCATGC
>JALYVR010000611.1 GCA_030853145.1 Chloroflexota bacterium
CGATATATGCATGCAGGGCGGGCTTGTAAACCGCGCCCCTACCTCTCTATCTCTCTCGTATTCTTCGACTAGTACTCCTGGTATCCCTCCCCCCAACTCAGTTCAGGGTCCCGTTTATTTGAACACGACAGTCAGGAATGCCCTATGGGAGAATACTATGCGACGAAACCTTGTACGGAATCTGCTTTTTCTAGTTGCCGCCCTGCTGCTCATCGGGACCAGCCTCATCGCGGTACATATGGCGGTCCGCGCGAGCAGCGACCAACTGGTTACCTTGAGCGGCCACACGGTCCCTCTCATCGAGCACGCTCAGCTCCTACAACCGGCTGACGCGAACCAGCGCCTGCACCTCTCCATCGGTCTCCAGGTACGCAACCGCGCGTACCTGGATAGCGCGCTGCACGCCATCGATGATCCTCACTCGGCGCAGTATCACCATTATTTGACCAATAGCCAGTTTAACCAGGTATTCGCGCCAACGCCAGAGCAGGTGCAGCAGGTGGTCTCGTTCTTGCAGAACCAGAAGCTGACGATCACCAGTGTCGCCTCCGATCACCTGCTCATCGATGCCACCAGCACTGTCGCGCAGGCAGAGCAGGCTTTTCACATCCAGATCAATACCTACCAGGTAGGGGCACATGCTTTTTACGCCAATGCCACCCCGCCGAGCGTTCCTCAGTACGTCGGTCACTTGATTACGGCAATTAGCGGCCTGGATAACAGCGTGCAGTATCACCCACGCGCTCTCCGCGCCAGGCAAGCTGCATCCCTGCACACGAAGATGCTGGCGACTCCCAGCGGCTACGGACCGCAGGAACTCAATGGAGCATACGATGCGACCACGCTGCACAGCACGAATATCCTGGGCGATAATCAGACGGTCGCCGTTTTCGAGCTGGATGGCTACCAGCAGAGTGACCTGGATCAGTACTTCCAGCAATATAGTCTCGGCAAACCCAGCATCACAGCCATCAAGGTAGATGGCTTCAATGGCTCAGCCGGGCAGGGCGCGATCGAGGTCGAACTAGATATCGAGGTCATCGCGGCCATGGCGCCGCATGCCAACCAGTTTGTCTACGAAGGACCAAACTCGACAAGCGGCCTCAACGATACCTATAACCAGATCGTCTCCGATAATAAGGCGAAGATCGTCTCCATAAGCTGGGGACTTTGCGAATCGAGTACAGGCAGCGCTGAACTAACCACGCTCAATACCATCTTCGCGGCAGGCGCTGTGAAAGGTATCACCTTCTACGCCGCCGCCGGCGACTCCGGCGCCTACGATTGCAACGATACTAATCTGGCGGTGGACTCCCCGGCGGACGATCCCAACGTTACAGGCGTCGGCGGCACGAACTTGCAGCTCAGCAATGGAGCATACGGTAGCGAGTCGGTCTGGTCAAACCCCAGCGATACGCAGCGCAGCCCCAAGGGCGCGGGCGGCGGCGGCGGTTTCAGCAACACCTACAAGCAGCCGAGCTGGCAGAGCGGCCCCGGAACGGGTTCGGGGAACAACGGCATGCGCGAGGTGCCCGATGTCTCGGCGGACGCCGATCCGGCTAGCGGGTACGCGGTCTATTGCACAGTCTCGGCCTCTGGTTGCCCCTCCACCGGCTGGATCACCGTTGGCGGCACAAGCGCGGCGGCCCCCCTGTGGGCCGGTAGCACGGCCCTGATCAATCAGTACCTGCAAGCGCAAAGCAAGAGTCCGGCAGGCCATATCACGCCCGCGCTCTATAGCCTGGCCAGCGCGCAGCAGGCGTTCCCGCCGTTCCACGATATTACTGCCGGCAACAACCTCAACTACCTGGCGACGCCCGGCTACGATATGGCGAGCGGCATCGGTTCCCCCGACATCTACAACATCGCGCGCGACCTGGCAGGCACGAATGGCGGGGGTAGCGGTGGGGGTACACCGACGCCAGGTCCGACCGTGATACCCACGCCGGCCCCCACGGATACTCCCATCTCAGGCCCGCCCGCTAGCCCCACAGCGCAGCCAAGCCCAGTACCTCCTGGAGCGTCGCTCTTGCAGAACGGCGGCTTCGAGAATGGCCAGACGGACTGGCAGGAATCTTCCAGCGGCGGCTATCAAATCATCGATCCCACGAATCCGCACAGTGGAAGCTACAGCGCCTACCTGTGCGGCTACGCTGGCTGCTCAGATCGCATCTGGCAGAGCTTTACCGTTCCAGGCAGCTATTCCAGAATCACCGTCTCCTACTGGCTCTACACAGATACCAGCAAGAGCGTCAAACAATGCTATGATGCCATCAACAGCCAGTTGCAGACCATTGCAGGAGTGGGCATGCGCATCCTGGATCAGAACTGTAACGATACCTCTACCAACGGCTGGGTTCACCGCAGCTTCGATGTCTCGCTGGACCTCGCCATCTACAAGGGCCAGCGGGTGACGCTCCTCTTCCACGGCATAAACACAACCAGGCCGGGCGGCACTAGCGATTTCTTCATCGACGATGTGGCGGTGAGCGCTCGCTAAGACAAGGACGGAAGATGAAACCACCCTACGCTACAGTTTCAGCAATGCTGCAAAGTACAGCATGGCCGCCGCCGTCCAGGCCTGAACTGAGCACGAATGCGGGTAATCGGCGAGGAGCCAATCGCGTTCGATGCGCGGCTCACGAATCCAGCCGGCGGGGATCACGCAGTACAGTTCCATCGGCAGCATAAAAGCGTTGATGGCGCGCATGATGCACGCGGCCAGGCGGCGCGCCTCGGCTTCGTAGCCATACTGGCGCAGGCCGATAGTGGTGATCGCGTTATCGAAGGGCCAGATGGTTCCCCGGTGGTACGTCAATGGATTGTAATAGTAGCAATGCTGCGATAAAGTGCGTAGCCCCCAATCCGTCAGGATATCCGACTGCGAGAGGCGCGCGGTAATGCTGCGCGCCTGCTCTCCGTCAACGGCCTTACTCCAGAGCAGGTGACCCGTATTGGAGGAGACGGCCCTTATCATCTCCTTGTGTTTGTCTAAAGCAATCGTAAAGCAGTGCTCGTCCTCCATCCAGAAACGCTGCAAGCCGGTGGAGAGCGCCTCTACCCGTTGATCGAGCTGGTCGGCAATGTCTGGCGTCAGCTCATCACGTTCCTTGTAGAGGGCGCGCATGCAGGAGTAGGCCGCGAGAGCATAGCCCTGAACCTCTATCCAGGCGATGGGATGCTCTACCGCCAGATCACCGGGGAGCAGCACCGAGTCTCCGCTATCCTTCCATATATGGTTGCTTAAGCCAAGTTCGTTGGGGTTGCGTCTCTTGTACTCGACGAGCCCATCGTTATCTTCATCCGAATACTACAGCGCCCATTGCAGGGCGGCCTCCGCGCCAGGCCACAGCTCGTCCAGTATTTCTCTGTCCCTGAATACCTCATAGAAGCGGTGTATGCTGATGATGTACAGGAATGTGGCGTCCAGGGTGCCATAGTAGCGCCCAGCGACCAGCGGCCAATCCCCGCGCAGCAGGTGTCCAGGAACTCTCGTCCTATTTTCCACCATTGATGCATGGAGAGAGGCTCTCCCTTCTCAGAAGCTATTGTTGTGTATAACTACTGAGGAGAGCAATCGGCATGTTTGCCGGACCTAAGTACTACAAAGAGAGCGGGGATAGGGAACCTGCTAGCGCCTTCACCCCGCTCAGGTTCCCTATCCCCGCTCTCTTTCTCTTTGTCTTACAG
>JALYVR010000612.1 GCA_030853145.1 Chloroflexota bacterium
CATCATAACCACATCGACGGTGACCGATGGTCGCTCATACTTGCTCGCATCATAATGATGCGCCCGCGCCTCGGTGGTCTGCACGCTAGCCTGCTCGCCCCCTGTTGCCCTGCTCTGCTCTTCTGATTGTTCCATATAATTGCCGTACGTCTCTTTCAGAACGCTGATATACGCGATGGCGGTATACTCATCACACGTTAACTATACAGCCCATTATACACAACACGGAGCCAAAGAGGTATAGGCCCAGATTGTTCATACCCCATCTCTGTGATATACTGCTCATGCACACAAACATTCGTTCGCATAGTGGGGAAGAGAGCAATATTTCTATGGCAGACGTAGAACTGCGGCAGGTCGGCCTGTACACGATTACCGGGCTGCTCAAGGAGGGTTCTACCGGCAGTCTCTACCAGGGCAGGCAGCAGCAGCGCAAGAAAGATGTCGTCATCAAAGTCATCCGCGCACCACTGGTTACGACCGAGGCCAGGGAGGCCTTTGTGGCGCGCGCGAAACAGCTCAAGAAGCTCACGCATCGCCATATCATCGGCATCCAGGACTTCGGCCTGATCCAGGATGGCGGCGCGCACCACGACTGCGGCTACCTGGTGATGGCCTATGCACAGGGCGGGACGATCCGCGAGCACTTTACGCCTGGACAGCGCGTTGAGCCGGTTGGGGTCAAGACCGTGCTTTCGGCGATTGGCGATGCGCTGAATTACGCGCATGTCAATACTATCGTGCATGCCAATCTGCATCCCGCTAACCTGTTTGGCACGCCGGCCAACCCGCTGTTGGCGAACTTCGCGCTCTCAGTGCCTGGCTCTCCCCTGCCGCCCGACAACGACGCGGAGGCGCTCCTGTATGGCGCGCCCGAATACCTGCGAGGCGCGCCCGTTCCCGCCAGCGACCAGTACGCGTTGGCGGTGATGGTCTATGAGTGGCTCTGCGGTCGCCGTCCATACGAGGCCAGCTCAGCGGACGAACTGCTGCGCCAGCAGGAGCAGGTGTCACCTCCGCCGCCCAGCAGCTTCAACGATGCCATCTCGCCCGCCGTGGAGCAGGTGCTGCTCCAGGCGCTGGCCCGCGTCCCGGAGCAACGCTTTCCGCATACCCAGGCCTTCTCCTACGCCTACCTGCGCTCCCTGATGGGCCTGCCCGTCCCGGAGATCACCCCTCGCACAGTCCCCAGCGCCATGCCTACGCCAGCCACGCTTACGGCCTTCCCGGCAACGGAACCCCTGGTAGAGGCCCGTGAGATAGCCACACCTGTGCGCGCGGCCGCGCCCATGTCCGCACAGAGCCTGCCACAACAGGAGCCGCGCCGCCTGGTAGTTGTGCCTCCCATTGAGACGAAGAGCGCGCCGGTTCCCGCCGCGCCTCAGCCCATCGCCCTGACCACGCCACCCCCTACGACGCCCGTGCCGGCCGCCGTCGAGAAGAGGCTGATCACGATAACCCCTATCAGGAAGTCACCGATTCCCAGCACGCCTGCACTCCCACTGGCAGGAGGAGAGTCATGGTTGCGCGAGACCATGACCAACGACCTCGGCCAGGGTGGCATCCTCTCAGAGACTCTGCCCGGCTACGAGGAGCGGCCCGCACAGATCGAGATGGCCAAACTCGTCGCCCGCGCACTGACCGAGGATACGCCGGCGATCATCGAAGCGGCCACCGGTACCGGAAAGTCGCTTGCTTACCTCGTCCCCATCGTGCGTTCCGGCAAGGTCGCGATTGTTAGCACGGCCAACAAGGCGCTGCAAGAGCAGCTTTTTTACAAAGATATTCCCTTTGTGCAGCAGCATATCAAACCGTTCGAGGCCTCCCTGGTCAAGGGCATGGCGAACTATATCTGCCTTGACCGCCTGGAAGGTGAGCGCGTGGGCTTGCAGTTCTACGCCAAGAACCACGAATTTCAGCGCCTGCTGGAGCTTACGCAGGACACGGGATCAGACTTCACGGGCGACTTTGAGGCGCTGCCGTTCCCGCTGCCGCTCGACATCAAGAGCCGCATCTTCGCTGACGGCGACCAGTGCGCGTGGGGCAAATGTGGCTATTTCCTTGATTGCTACGTCCGCAAGATGCGTCTCCAGGCAGAGCAGGCGCAGATCATCGTCGTCAACCACACGCTGCTGCTGCTCGACGCCGCCATGGAGGGCCATCTGCTGCCGGAGCGCGACATGATCGTGCTTGACGAGGCCCATCACCTGGAAGAGGAGGCTACGCGCGCCTTCACCGTCACCTTCAGTCCGGGGCGCATCTCGACGCTGCTGGCCCAGCGTATGCTCAAGGATCACAGTCTGATCGCCTTGCAGGATGATGCCGTGAGAGCTTCGATGACCCTGTGGCAGCACCTGGAAGCAGTCGCCAACCCTGGCGCCTCCGGTCGCGTCAATCTGCGCGAGCCTGTGGAAGAGGGTCTGCGCCTGGCCACCATCGTCTCCAACCTGGCGGACTCACTGCGCAAACAGCGGCCCAAGGATATGCCTGAGAAAGAGACCTCACTCTACGATAAGCTGCTCAAGCGCACACAGAACCTGGCGGAGGATATCCGCACGATCTTCTCCGTGAGCCAGCCAGAGAAGTTCGTCTATTATGTCGAGCGCATCTTCACCCCCGGCCAGCGCAGCAACCAGGTGCATTTGCAGGTATCGGCGGCGCCCCTGGATATCACCGCGTGGCTGCAAGAGCGTCTATTCGACAAGTACAACGTCATCTGCACTTCGGCCACGCTGGCGACCACCGGTCCCAATCCGGCCAGGCCCGAAGAGAAAGGCCCCAACTTCGCCTACTTCCGCCGCCGTATCGGACTCGACCCGCTGGCCCGCCCCGATGTGCTGGAACGCATCCTGCCGCTGACCTTCGACTACGAGAGCAACGCCCTGCTCTACCTGCCGCGCAACCTGCCGGAGCCGGCATACGGCAAAGGCGAGCACGTAGACGCCTACACCAAAGCCCTGGCGCGCGAGATGTACCACCTGGTCAGAGCCTCGCGCGGGCGGGCCTTCCTGCTCTTCTCCAGCAAACGCATGCTCGACAGCGCCTACGATCTGATGGCGCCGCACCTGGACTTCCTGCTGCTGCGCCAGGGCGACCTGCCGCGCATCGAGATCACGCGCAAGTTCAAGGAGGAGAGCGCGGTCCTCTTCGGCCTGAAAAGCTTCTGGGAGGGCGTGGACATCCCCGGCGAGGCCCTGTCGCTGGTCGTCATTGACAAGCTGCCCTTCGATCCGCCCGACGACCCCGTTCACGAGGCGCGCGTGGCCCAGATGAAGGCCGCCGGCGAAAACTGGTTCGGCACCTACGTCCTGCCCCAGGCCGTCCTGCGCCTCAAACAGGGCCTGGGCCGCCTGCTGCGCACACGCGATGATCGCGGCGTGATGGCACTCCTGGATGCGCGCCTGCACACCAAGGGCTACGGCAAACAGATCCTCAACGCCCTGCCCCCCGCCCGCCGAACCTCCAGCATCAAGGATGTTGAACGCTTCTTCGCCGAAGAGCTGGAAGAGGAGCCTTTCTAGTAAGCAACGGAGATGAGAGGTAACGTATCATGGGCAATCTTAGTTTGTTTTCTGGTTGTGGCGGATGCAGTCTAGGCTTAAAAAAAGCCGGCCTCTCGGTTAACTTAGCTGTGGATATTGACAAAGATGCCTGTGATACCTACTCAGCTAACTTAGGAAAAGGCACTA
>JALYVR010000613.1 GCA_030853145.1 Chloroflexota bacterium
GTGTTGAAACCGTCGGCTTTGACCATATTCAAAACCGTCGCAATGTCAGCGGACCACAGACCATGCGCATCGGCGTCCGTCGTCTCAAAGCCATACCAGTTGATGCCGCTAATAATATACTGTGAGCCATTGGGCGCCAGGATTTTTGTCCCACCGGTTGTCCAATTGCCACTCCCACCACCGGTTGGTGTGGAAGTAGGTGTTGGCGTGTTTGTGGGCGTCGGCGTTGCTATTGGCGTGTGTGTCGGTTGAGGCGTTGGCGTGACACTGCCGCCGCCGGGTTCGGTGCCCCAAACAAGCTGGCCGTTGAGATAGAGCGTGACCCGATTCCACGGCGCATAGGTCGTCTGGTTCTGATTCCAGGAGTAGGCATTCGCCTGGTTGTAATTGCTCCAGTCGCTTTTGTTAAAACGCGTCTGGATATCCCCGCTGTTAGCGCCAGCCGCGAGGCTGCCCGCGCCATTGGCGAAAGATACCTGCATGTAGGTGTCCGCGTTACTGGTCGGATTGCTCATCCTCACAAAGGCGCCGCTGACATTGCCGCAGCCAAGCGTTGCATAGTCGCACCAGAATTGCTGAGACTGGCTGCCTCCTTCTGTATACCAGTAACGGATGGTCAAACTGCTCAACGAGACACTGGAGTTGGCATTGTTGACGATTTCAAAACGGGGATGGGGAGCATTACTGGTAGCATTCGTATCGCCATTCGCGTACTCCAGAACCAGGCCGCTGCTAGCCGCGCTCGCTGAATGAATCGCCAGCAGGGAGATGAGCAATGACGCCAGGAGCAAGGAAAGCAGGAGGAGCGTTCTTGCTACCTTCCCGAAAGGTTTCGGCTTCTTCAACCAATGCATTGAGAAAGACATCATGTCTTTTGTTCCTTCCAAAGCAAGGACACCATAGTTGTATGCTCGTACAAGTGAGGTATTCTACAAGCGAGGTATTCAAGGATGCGGAGCGGGCGCTGGGGAAGCATCCGCTCGCTCCGCGTGGGAACTCGTTAATGCTGACTACACGACACGACAGGCTGTGCCGTTGAGGGCAAACGAAGTGGGCACCGGATTACTGCCGCTCCATGAAGCGTTGAAACCGGGCGAGGCCGTACCATTGGGCGCGATGGTACCGTTGTACGAAGCGTTGGTGATCGTGACCCGACTCCCCTGCTGCGTTAGATTGCCATTCCAGATCTGGGTGATCTGCTGATTGCCAGGGAAGGTGAAGGTCAGGGCCCAGCCATTAATCGTGGTCGATCCCGTATTGGTGATGGTGATGTTGCCGGTGAACCCTCCGGGCCACTGGTTCTGGACAACATAATGCACGCTACAACTGCTGCCAGATACCGGCGTGTTTGTGGGAGTTGGCGTGTTCGTGGGCGTCGGCGTAGAGGTGGGAGTATTCGTCGGGTTTGGTGTGGGCGTTGGGCCGCCACCACCGCCGCCGCCAGCTCCCTGGTTCAGCGCAATCAGGTGATCGTGCAAACCCTGACCAAATGCGGTCGGGGTACCATTATAGTCGGAGATCAAAGAGGGATAGGAGCTACAGTTATAGGTATCCCAGCCCCAGCCCAGATAGCCGACGCCGTTCTGGTCGGCCCAGCTCATGGCCTGATTAATAAAGGTGCTGGCGCAGTCATTCTCTCCCAGTTCGCCAATAATCACGGGAACCTTGGCGGCGACTGGCGCGACCTGCGAATTCCAGCAGCTTGTATTGCTACAGGCATTGAAGTTGTAGAGGTGCCATGAGGCGGCCAGATTGTGTAGCGGATCGTTAGGCTCGTTTTGTAGCCACTGCGAGAGGTCGTTGGAATAGGCCAGACCCCCGGCCATCAAGACATTGGTCGCGCCGGTCGCGCGCACTGTGTTGACCATGCCCTGCATGCCCTCGACGGCAAAGCCAACGTCGTTACACGGCGCCTGGCTAGCGCCGCTACTGCCGTTGAGCCAGCAACTCCAACTCTGGGTGTACGGCTCGTTGAACAGGTCAAAGATGACCGCAGAGTTGCTTTTGAACGTATTGGCCACCGAGGTCCAGAAGGCCGGGGTATGATCGGCATCCGGCATGGGTGTCTGTGAATTCGACTGCTGCGTGCCGGGCGCGGCCCAGTGCAGATCCAGAATGACCGCGAAGCCGTTCGAGGTCAGCAGGTTCACAAAGTCCTTGATGCGCTGCTGGTAGACCGCCGACGTGTAGCTAGCGGCGGGATAGCCATTAATGCCCAGCCAGCAGTCTTCATTGAGTGGAATACGCACGGTATTGACATCCCAGGACTTAAATCCACTCAGGGCCTGATTTTCGGCGAAGGTATCCAGCGCCGCCCCTGTCAGGCCGGAACTGTTGGGATTCGCCCCGTCGTCGAAAACGGTGTTGTCGCTGGCGGCGTCGCACATATACTCCGAACCGCCACGATCAACGCCAAGTGGACGAAAGACCTGGCCCGCACTATTGACGATGTGATTGCCGGAGACATGCAAGCCAGCGTTTGAAGGAGCCGCCGCCCTCGTGACACTCACACTTGCCCACCCTCCAATGAGTGATGCCAGGATGAGCAATAGTAAGCTCAACAATACATAAAGATAGCTACGTTTCCAAAAGGTCGCGTGCATGACAGAGCGTTCTGACATAGGTTTTCCCTTTCTTCCTTGTGGGTCTGCCTCATTCCAGAATTCCCCAGCGCTTCTGGTAGTAGAGGAAAGCATCGCATGCTCATACTGAGCACCGGTTCTATTCCGTTCCGTGAACGATCACGTTAACGCTTACGAAGATAAATATACCCACTCTCTCCCCAATTTGTCAAGAGGACTATATGGATGCCCCCTTGACACGCGCGCGAGATAGTGTTATAAATACACTATAGATAGTGTCATAGTCACACTAACAAGGAGGATAGCCATGGACACGGCCGAGCTAGATAGGATCAGTGGCGCGCTCCAACGGGCGCATTCGCCAGAGGCAATCTTCGGCCCCCTGAGCGGCACACAACAGCAGAGGTTGGCTGCCGCCAGAAACATTTTCCGCCACCTGGCAAAGGTCGTTCATCCAGATGTGTTCCAGGGAACCTCGGACTATGGGCGAGCAGATGCGGCCTTCAAGAAACTGGCGCAGCTCTGGAAACAGGCGCAGGCCAGCATCAGCAGTGAAACCTATGGCTCGGCGAGCGCGACTTCCGCTGAAGGGCTGCCGGTTCTCATCAGGACGAAAACGCGTTCATACTCTCTGGAGCGCCTGTTGTTCCGGGGCGATCTCTGCGGCCTGTATGCCTGCTCCTCTCTCTCTAGCGGCGAGCAGAGAAGGGTGGTTGCCAAAGTGTCTATCGCGCCCGCCGATAACGATCTTGTGGGGAACGAGGCGCGCATCCTGGCCCACCTCAGAGGCAGCGCAGGCTATGACACAGTGCGCCATTTCATTCCGCAGTTGCTTGACGCCTTTCCTTACCAGGAAAAGGCTACCGGCGTCAGCAGGCAGATCAATGTCCTCGCGTATTCTGCCGGGCTGTATTCTCTCAAAGAAGTCAGACAGGCGTACCCGCAAGGCATCGATTCCAGGGATATGGCCTGGATCTGGAGGCGACTCCTCGTGGCGCTTGGCTTCGCCCACGCCGGTCGCGTGATCCATGGGTGCGTCTTGCCGACGCACATCCTGATCCATCCTGCGCAGCACGGAGTGGTGCTCATCGATTGGTCCTATGC
>JALYVR010000053.1 GCA_030853145.1 Chloroflexota bacterium
GTCCTGCGCCTCAGCGCCGCCGCTGTGGAGGGCTTTCGCAGGACGCTGCTCGCCAGGAACTTCACCGAGATCCACACGCCCAAGATCGTGGTCTCCGCGACCGAAAGCGGCGCCACTACCTTCAAGGTTGACTACTTTGGGCGGCAGGCATACCTGGCGCAGAGTCCGCAGTTTTACAAGCAGATCATGGTGGGAGTCTTCGAGCGCGTCTTCGAGGTCGGCCCGGTCTTCCGCGCCGAGCCGCACGACACCACGCGGCACCTCAACGAGTATATTAGCCTGGACGCTGAAATGGGCTTCATTGAGAACCACTTCAGCATCATGGCACTGCTGCGCGACAGCGTGGCCGGCATCATCGAGACCTTCCAGGAACAATGCCCGGCGGAACTCGCGTTGCTCAAGGTGCAGGTGCCAGTGGTGCCGCGCGAGATCCCGCACATCCACTTCCCCGACGCGCAGGAACTGATCCTCAAGCTGCACGGCGTGGATGTGCGCGGGGAGCCGGACCTGTCGCCCCAGGACGAGCGCTGGCTGGGCGAGTGGGCACAGCGCGAGTTCGGCAGCGACTTTCTGTTTGTCACAGGCTATCCGATGAGCAAGCGCCCGTTCTATACACATCCCGACCCTGCGCGGCCACAGTTCTCGAACTCGTTCGACCTGCTTTTCAGAGGTACCGAAATGCTCACCGGCGGCCAGCGCCTGCACCGCTACGAGGACTACAGGGCGGCGCTGGCAAAGGCGGGCCTGCCCGAAGAGCCGTTCGCGTCATACCTGGAGGTCTTTCGCTACGGCATGCCGCCGCACGGCGGCTTCGCGATGGGCCTTGAGCGCATCCTGATGCAGCTCATCGGCCTGCCGAACATCCGCCTGGCGACGGTGTTCCCGCGCGATCTGACACGCCTCACGCCATAATTCCCCCACCCGCGTAGAGATTCGGCTTGCCGCATCCTCGCGTGCGCGGCCAGGCAGGAGGCCCCACAGGCGCCCCAAGGGATGCCGCACACGGAATGCAAGGCAAGCCGAATCCCTATGCGACACAGGGAGCGCCCTGATGCCGTTGAATGAAGCTTGACAGAGCAGTAGGGACGCGGTTAACGCGTATATTAGCCCATGGCATTGAAGATGCCGTTAATAATCACCAGCGTAAGGCAGATCAGGCCTACCGCGAACAAGCCAGCAAACTGCAAGATGCCGAATGCAATCGCGGTTAGCGGGACGAGCATTACCACCGACACAATGGCCAGTGCCAGGCGTTGGCCCGCTGACGCCTTCCTTGAATCCAGGTGCAGCGAGAATTTGCCGCCTGGTTGCTGGCTGCTAAATGATCCAAACTGGTTGCCAGATCCGGGGGCATGGCTCTGGGATGAAAGGCCTTGACCGTAGGAGCCGTAAGGGCGGTCATCAACTTTGGGGGCGCCTTCAGGGTGCGCATAGAGCGGCGTTTCCCAGTTGCTCTGGCTTTGCCGCGGGTCCATTTCTTGCTGCATGGTGAATCGTTCTCCTGTGCTATATACATAAGGTCGCTGCGCATGACGTTACCACTACTACGGTTCAGTTGTAGCCCAGGTTGTACAATTTTCGCGGGTATACACGGGGAGAACGCTCACACGTTCGATATCCAGTCTTCGGCGTGTGGCAACAGCGGTCCTTGTTGGGGAGCATCATCCGTTTGCTCTATAGTTGGGGGATTGCTGGGGCGAAGTTGCAACAGGGCTTCAAGCTCGGCACGCCTGTAGAGACGCTGCCGTTTGATGCCCTGCTTGTAGCTCCTCAGCACGCCCCGGCTCACGTAGGTATACAGGGTCGATAACTTCACGCCCAGCAGGTTACAGGCCTCGTTTCCATCCAGGTAGGTTTCGCCGTTTAGCTCGATCATCGCTGGTCCTTCTTTAAGCTTTGCTCCCATATAGTGGTAGTGCTAATTATACGCGCCTTCCTCCTTAAATAATAGAGGGATAAGGAAAATTTGTCAATGCGACCGGCCTTACGCACAGGTGATCCGCGTCGGCTTCACGGGCGAGGCAAGCCATCGCCCCTACGCAATGCGAGAGAGCAAGGAGCATCAATGCAAACCATACAGCACATAGCCCGCGCCCGCCGCCAGCAGCAAGATGATCACGATATTGACGCGGCCCGTCATGCTGAGGCCGAAGGCGGCGAGGCCGATGAGCAGGCCCTTCCAGTCAGGAGACTGCTTCATGATCGACCAGACCACGGCGATAAGGAGGCCGACGACCGCCACCGAGATACCGCGCATCATGCCCTGCACCCAACGTTGATCCTCCATGCGACGGTAGAGCGCGGCGATGCCCAGCACCAGGAGGGGTGGGATGGTAATCGCCAAAAGCGCCAGGGCCGCGCCCAGGTAGCCATAGGTGAGATAGCCCAGGCTGATGACCCACAGACCGTTGGGGCCGGGACTGAGCTGGCCGATGACGATGGCCTGCCCGAAATTGGCATCAGTGGCCCAGCCATTCGCGAGTAAGTCCTGGTGCAGACTGGGGAGATTGCTAAACCCGCCGGTCGAGAAGAGCGTGGCTTTGAGGAACGTAAGAAAGTATGTGACAGGCTCCTTCACCTTATTGCTCCTCTTGCGATGGCGGCTGCGGCTGCGTAGTAGCCGTCGCAGGTGGGTTCCTGAAAAGAAGCACGCCAACCAGCGCCGCACCAATGATGAGCAGAGCCACCGGCACTTTGAAAATGATGACCGCCGCACCTACCACGCTGATGAGCAGCAGCGTTACCAGCAACCTGGAAACGCCCTCCTGCGCTCCCTGCTTCAACAGGGGCTGGAAGAAGCGCACAGCGACCACCAGCATGATGCCGCCCGTGGCCGGCACAATGCCATGCAGCATCGCCTGAATCGCGGGCAACCTCTGAACCACCTGGAAGCCAGCGGTGAGTAGGCAGGTGATCGCCGCGCTGGGCAGCAACAGTCCGGCCAGCGAGGCCGCGATGCCCCAGACGCCGCCGAGCTTACGTCCAATGAGTACCGTCAGTGCGACCAGGTTGATGCCTGGAGCCATTAGACATAAGTTCCAGGAGAGCGCGAATTCCTCCTCGCTGAGCCAGCCAGATTTTTCCACGAAGGCGCGCCGTATCAGGAAGACCGTCGAGGCGCCTCCGCCGAAGGACTGGAAGCCGATAGCTCCCCAGATGCGCAGCAGGAGCCAGGGGCTGGGCCGGCGCGCTATCGCGCGCGCAGCCACTGCCGTTCCCGCTGGCGAAGGGGGGTGTTGATCGTCTCCCATGCACCTAACGTTCTTTGAGGGGTACGAACTGCACCTCGGCCGGTCCGGTGTACTCGGCCTCGGGGCGAATCAGGCGATTGTTGCCTACCTGCTCCAGCACATGGGCCGTCCAGCCCGCGGCCCGGCTCACGGCAAAGGTCGGAGTGAACAGGTCACCAGGCAGGCCAACGGAAGAGAGGAGCACCGCCGAATAGAACTCGACATTCGTGTAGAGGCGGCGGCCCGGCTTCAGTTCATCCAGGAGGGCCAGCGCCCGCTGCTCAACGTGGTGCGCCAGGGCAAACTGCTGCGGATCGGCCAGGCGGGCCAGTTCGCGTAGTTCCTCGGAGCGGGGATCGTAGGTCTTGTACACGCGGTGACCGAAGCCCATCAAGCGGTCTCCCTTGATGATGGCATCGCGTAGCCAGGGGTCGGCGTTATCAATCGTGCCGATTGAGCGCAGCATGTCCTGCACCTTCGAGGGCGCGCCGCCGTGCAGTGGTCCCTTGAGCGCGCCAATGGCCGCTACTATCGCCGAGGCGATATCTGATCCTGTGCTGGCAACCACGCGCGCTGTGAAGGTTGAAGCGTTCATCCCATGATCGGCCAGCAACACCAGGTACGCGTTCAGGGCCTGCACATGCTCTTCTTTGGGAACCTGCCCGCTCAGCAAGTAGAGATAGTTCGCGGCATGCCCCAGTTCGGCCCGCGACTCCAGCGGCTCCAGGCCATTGCGATAGCGGTGGAAGGCCGCCAGGAAGACGGGAAAGCTGGCGGTCAGCGCAATGGCCTGATCGATATCCGGCTGACCCTTGATGGTGACCGCGCCCCAGGCCGAGGCGAGGGTGCGCAGGGCGTCCATCGGCTCTACGGTCGTGGGCAGGGCGTGCAGCACCTGTGCTACGGTGGCTGGCAACGCGCGCTGGGCCGCGAGCCGCGCCTGGAAGTCACTCAACTCTGCCTGCTTGGGGAGATGCCCGAACCAGAGTAAGTAAGCCACCTCTTCAAAAGAGGTAGTTCGCGCCAGGTCATGGATAGAGTAACCCCGGTAAATCAACCGGCCAGCTGTCCCCTCGACCTTGCTCAGCGCGGTTGTTGCCGCGACGATGCCTTCAAGTCCCCCGTTCCTCTGTTTGTTCTCTATGGGAGCAGCACTCGTCTGACCATTGCCGTGTGTTTCTGATGTCATCTTTGACACGCCTCCGTGATGTAATCGGTGAACCATGGCCCCCCACGAGGGAGGACCACTACACATTTGTCGGAATTCCGATTATGTATATTTTTACCATTACTTTCGATGAAAGTCAATGAGATTTGATATAGCTAGATGTTACACGATTTTGGTTGATGATGACCCGTAGGGCGTGATGTGCATCCAGGAATATGCATCTGCTTGACAATCGACCCGTCCATCGCATACAACTAAGCAGGAACTGTGAGACTCACAAGTTCTTTTGTTAAGAAGGAGAAGTATTTTTATGGCATTTGAACTTCCGCCCCTGCCGTATGGCTACGATGCATTAGAGCCATATATTGACACTCAGACCATGCAACTACACCATGACAAGCACCATGCTGCGTATGTCAACAACCTGAACGCGGCCCTGCAGAACAATGCCCAGTTCAGTTCTGCATCGGTTGAGGACATTGTAAAGCGCATCAATGAGGTGCCGGAGAATGCGCGCACGGCTGTACGCAACAACGGCGGCGGGCACGTGAACCACAGTATGTTCTGGCAGATCATGAAGCCCAATGGCGGCGGCGAGCCGACCGGCGAGCTTGCCAGCGCGATCAGCCAGGCGTTCGGTTCATTCGACGCCTTCAAGACCGCCTTTAACGACGCGGGCACCAAGCGCTTCGGCTCCGGCTGGGCCTGGCTGGTCCTTGACAAGAGCGGCAAGCTCCAGGTTACCTCGACCGCCAACCAGGATAGTCCGTTTATGGAAGGCCTGTACCCGGTAATGGGCAACGATGTCTGGGAGCATGCCTACTACCTCAAGTACCAGAATCGCCGCCCCGAATACCTGACCGCCTGGTGGAACGTCGTCAACTGGGACGAGGTAGCCCGCCGCTATGCGCAGGGACACAGCGGCCAGTAGGAGCGATGGCTTGCCTCGCCCGCGTTGGCCAACGATCTGGCTGGGTTTCTTACACGAGCGAGACCAGCCACATTGCCTTCACATTCAGCGAATGTGGAGGCATCATTCTTCGTAGGGACGCGATACATGACTCTGTTGGGAAATTGTAAAACTGAGCGTGAATTTCAGTAGACATGTTGCCATTTTGAGCGTGGTTTTTGAATTTCCCAACAGAGTCATGTATCGCGTCTCTGTCAAACTTTATTCGGCCCCATACCGGCGCCCTACGCGAACAGAACCTTGATAGCAGGCGTGGTAGCCTGCTGCCCTCCTATGGCAGAGGTTACTGTGATTATGGCGTAGCCACTCCCCAAACGGATCTCATTGGAAGATGGTGTCCAGGGCAGGAACGCCTTCCCAGTGCTATCGGTAGTGCCTGTGCTTTCCACGTAAGGACCGAGCTGTGCATTCTTGGGATAGTAAGTTGCATGCAGCACCACACTGGCTCCAGGCTGATTGGTAATCACGTATACGTTCGTCGTCTGCTTTTTACTGACACTATCGGGATCGATGCGCGTAACTTGCACGGTCAATGCCGGGTGAACAGGAGGCGTAGGACTCGCCTGGGTGGCCGGCGTGGTAGTCGCGCCCGGACCAGGCCCGCCCGTAGGCGTTGATGACGACGACGTAATGTTCCGCGTATTCTGCGTACTCCCCCCCTTAGCAGGCGTGGCAGTTCCGTGAGCATGCTGCGTATACGCCGGGTTGCCATCTAAAGCTGTTTGCGTGCTGGTGGGAGTGAACGGGAGAGAAAGCCTGCTCTGTGAGAGCATCCGCCAACCCACGCCGCTGACTGCCAGCGCGGTCACTCCCAGCAAACCGACCACCACCGCCCGCCTGGGAAAGCGCTGATCATGTCCTGGCTCGCGCTCCGATGGTACAGGGGTAGTAGACGATGAGATGTCTGCCGGGAACTGGGGCGGCGGAATGAACACACGCGTAGACTCAGAAAAGCGCAGCGGCTCATCGGTCACAGGTGTATGCGTCGAGGTGGAGGTGCCGTCCTGCGAGTCGTGGACGAATGGTGCGGCGGTATGGGGAGTATAGACATTGCCAGAAGTAACAGGAGAAAACAGCGTCTTTTCAGGGGGCACGGGCGTCGTCGCGCCGCTGACCCCTGGCAGGATCGCCGTTGAGGCTGAGATAATAGACGCTGTCGGACGGCAGGCTTCGGCCAGCGTGTTAGTGAAGTCGCGCACGCTGGCGAAACGCTGCTCCGGGTCCTTGGCCAGCGCCGTCATCACGGCCTGCTCAATGACCGGAGGAATACCCGGAAGTTTCTCATGCAGTGGCGGGGGTTTGAACTGCGTATGCTGGATGGCAATCTCCAGGTCGGAGCCGACAAACGGCGGCCGACCGCAGAGCCATTCATAGATGACTATCGCCAGCGCGTACTGGTCGCTGGCGCGACAGGGACGCCCCTGGAGTTGCTCGGGTGCCATATAGGCTGTGGTTCCGGCCCGGTCATGAAGATTCTGCTGTGGCGAACTCTGTGAGACGACCGCGAGGCCGAAATCGCTGAGCAGCACCTCGTCGTTGGCTCCCAGCAGCATGTTTTCCGGTTTGACATCGCGATGGATCACTTTGCGCTCGTGCGCGTACTGCAAGGCGGACGCCACCTGATTGACATATGAGAGGACGCGGGCAGGGGACAGGCTGCTACCTTTGGGATGGCGCTGGCGCAGTGTCCCCTGAGGCGCATAGCTCATGACAAGGAAGGGTACCTGGCCATCCTCCATGCCGAATTCCAGGACGCGCACAATATGCGGGTGTTCCAGACGGGCAATGGTGCGAGCCTCGTTCAGAAAGCTCTCCATGCTATCGTCCGCCACGCGCATATGGACCATCTTGATGGCCGCCCTGGTCTTAAGGTAGATGTGCTTGCCCAGGTATACCTCGGCATACCCGCCCCGGCCGAGCAACCGCACAAGCTGGTAGTTACCGAGCTTCTGGCCTACGTGATACGTCATATATGAACTCCTTACCATAATAAAAAGTCCCTACAACTAAGCCCACCCGGTAGTGCATTCGCCAACAAAGGTATGTGTAAATACACAAGAAACACATCAATAGAGTGTAACCTGCATCTATGCATTCTGCATCTATTGAGACGTACACAAGCCAGGACAGTAACATACTATGATCCGCGTAGGCCAACGCGGGCGAGGCCTTGTCGGCGAGCAAGAGGAGCCGAAGCCAGCGCCCCTACGCTGGCCGGGACACCGTCGTCCGTACAGATGCGCCATAGCGCCCCCTATGTTATAATAATGGGCGATGTTACTTTTTTTCTTTCCAGGTTCTGCCTATACATTGTCAGTAAAATCTATTAAAGAGAAGGCAGTTAAAAGTGAGTTCTGAATATAAAGCACCTTCCCCGGAGCCCAGCGAAGAAGCTCGCCAGCCAACCAGCGAACACTGGGGGCCATGGCAGGCCAACGATGAAGTTGTGCAATCACCGGACCCCTCTCTTGTAACACCGTCAAAACAGACTGGCGAGGGTGAATCGCAAGCGCAGTTTGTGCATCGCGAGCATGTCAGTGGAATGCTACCCTACCATCCATCGGAGGCGCCACGCTTCAGAGCGGCCTACGGACCCTATCCGGCGGCGGTCGCGGGCTATCCGCCGCACCCCGGAGGCTATCCAGCCTACCCTGGGTACTCGCCTGCGCCGGGTAGTCCTATGCAGGGTTATGGCTATGCCGGCTACTCTACCTATGGCTGGCAGGCGCCCAGACACGATGGCTACTTGCTGGGTATGGCGATTACGACGATGGTGGGCGCGATCATTGCCATTCTTGTCGGGCTGGCCAGCCTCGCACTGCTCGCGTTCACGCTGGTCCTGCCCTCGCGAGGAGCACTACCGGCGAGTCAGTTGTTCTCCTCAAGCGTGCAGTTCATCGCATACGGGAGCATAGGTATCATTGGGGGCTTCTTCGGCTTCTATCATAGCCTGCGCTCAATGCTGCGCCGGCCCACGGCCCCCTTGGCCCTGCCGCAGTTCTGGATATTCCTGTTGCTCTATGTAGTGGTTCTGGCCATCGGGCTGGCGTTGCGGGCCAACGGGCTGGCGGTGAGCATCCCGGCTCTGACCATCCTCCTGATCATGCTGGCGGCTATCTTCCCGGCGGTGACGTTGCTGGCGCTGGGCGTGCGGCGCCTACGCTTCCCGAACTGGTCTACCACCTGGCGACGCTTCACGGTGGCTCTGGTCAGCGGTGGCACCCTGGGTATTGCGCTGGCGGCGCTCTTCGAGCTAGTGGCGCTGTTTGTGCAAAGGGATTTTGCGGTAGTGCTGAGCTGCCTGGGCAATCCTGGCAACCCGACGTGCCAGAACCCATCGTCCGTCGTCTCCGCCTTCATTCTGGTCGCCGTGATAGCGCCGCTTGTGGAAGAGAGCGTGAAGCCGCTGGCGGTGGCTATATTCATCGGACGCGTCAATAGCGCCGCCGAGGCCTTTGTGCTGGGCCTTGCCGCCGGCATCGGCTTCAATTTGATAGAGACGGTTGGATATATCAGCCTGGGATATCAGGACTGGCTGCAAGTTGCGCTCTTGCGTACGGGAGCTGGCCTGCTGCATGGTTTCGGCGCGGCTATGGTGGCCCTCGGCTGGTATTACCTGACACATGCCAAAAAGCAACGCTTCTTGCTGGCTATCGGCTGCTGGCTCTACGCGGTGTTGCAGCATGCCCTCTGGAACGGCACAGCGAGCCTGGTATTGCTGCCCGCTCCCATCGGCCCCACGATCAATAGCTGGAGCCTCAATCTGGGCTTTGCCACACTGGCCTTCACCGATCTGCTCAATATCATTGAAGCGCTGCTCTTCCTGGCCATCTTCATCTTCGTCACAGGCAAATTGCGACCAAGAAAGCTCTCAATGCCTCTGGCAGGCCAGCCCGGCACCGCCCCGCCTTCTGGCACACCGCAGATCGCGGTACAAGCATGATAATACAATTATCGGCACCTGTATGTGAGAAATATCATAGGGTGCAAGGAGGGTAGGGGCTTGTAAATGGCGCCCCTACCCTCCTTGCATCCTATGCCTTCCTGTACCTCTTTTGTAGAGAGACTGAACGATGATGGGATCGAACCGTGCGTCTGCGCAGTTCAGGGTAGTTTTGTCACATCAATGATGTTGATGGTGTCCGAGTTGTAATTGGTTAGCAAAAGCGTCTGGTCATCAGCCTCAAGCGAAAGCTCTCTGGGGAAGGCTCCCACGTGGATCTCAGCCAATACGGTAGATTGGCCTTGAAGCGCCTGTTTGACATCCAAGACGCCAAGTATCTGCGGCGAGTTTGGCTGAGAAAAACGCGCGGAGTTGGCGACGATCAGTTCTGCATCATGCTTCACCAGAACCAGTCCAACCGGCCCTACGCCTGGCGTGCTAACCGCATTGATCAACGCTTGCGCCGGGTTAGTGAGCAATTTCGCGGTGTGAAAGGCCAGGATCATGCTGCTTTCACGCGCGGTCACCCAGGCAATATCACCTGCGGCCGAAAGGATCAGCAGACCTGCCCTCCTGTTTTGTGCAGGACCGCGATCCCGCTAGAGGCCGCGTCTGGACCATCAACTGAAACGAAGATCCATTGCCCATCATCGGTCCCAACGGCGCGAAAAGGCTGACCTGGCAGCGGAATCGTCGCCAAAAGAGCTGCGTCGCCTCCCTGCGCACCCTGTTTGGCAGCAATAGGTGTGCAGCCGGAAGCCTGGCTATGATGGGGTGGCACACTCTTTGCACTGCCGTTACAAGCACTTAAGAAGATGATGAGCAAAAGACAGAGAGTGGAGCTTGCATACAAGCTTCCACGAGACTTCAGTACAGGCGTTTCCATGCTTTTAATTCCTTCAAGTCGCAAGTATAACATCATGCTATATTGAGAATACGGATAATGTCAACAAGAATCAAAAGCTGGCATGTCTTTTCTTCTTTACCACACTGCTCAAAGCCTTTCGGAAATGCAGGCGTCAGACGCAACAAATCGCTTCTGCTCATGAGGGACGCGGTTTGAGAAGGATGTGAATGCGGAGGACCGCCGCAGAAAGGCCGGGTACAAAGCCTATATTGCGGACATCCCTCACCTGAGGTACAATCAGGTGCGAAGATCCTGTGGAGTGAACGGGCAGCTTGCGGGGCGACTGCCCATAAATATAGAGGAATAGTATGCTATCAAGACGTTACCTCAGGCTCGCGTGTATATCACTGCTGAGCCTGAGTGTGCTGCTTCTGTGTAGCTGGTCGCCCATCATTATGCGCCCACCGGCAGCGAGCGCGCATGCCTTTGTGATCGGGTCCGATCCGGTGGATGGCTCAACGGTAAGCGTGGCGCCGGCGGTAGTGCGCATCTTCTTTAATGGCAACATCGCCCCGGCGAGCAGCGCACAGGTCTTTGCATCCGATGACCGCCTTGTGAATGCCGCGCAGAGCACTATTTCCCGCGCGAACCCACGCGAACTGGATACCCCCCTGCTCCCTGCCGACCAACTGGCGCTGGGAGGCTACATCGTACGCTGGACGGCGCTCTCTAGCGACGATGGCCATACCACTCACGGCGTGATCGGCTTCAACATTGGACACTCCAGCGTGGATCTGCCGGGAGTGGTGACCCTGGGTCCGAGCACCAGCAACCTCCCGCAGGAGTTCTCCCTGCTTGGCGTGCTCGCAGTTGCCTGGGACTGGCTGGTACTGCTGGCCCTGGCGTTCTGGATCGGTATTCTGGTGACCGAGGGCTTTATGCTGGAACGCGGCGGGCGGGCCGTTGACCTGTTTAGCCAGGCCAGGAAGCAGGCGCTGCCACTGCAATGGCTCTGCCTGGCGGCGCTGCTGATCGGAGAGGTGATCGCGCTCATGCTGCGCTCGGCGCTCTTCACGCAGGGTCTGGGCGGCGGAGGCATTGACCTCACAGTGTTGGGCCGCGTATTGAGCGAGACAAACTACGGTCATCTCTGGCTGCTGCGCGCCGGGCTGGTCGTGGTAGCCCTGGCCTTCCTGTGGTCGACGACGCGTGAGCAAGCAAGCACGCCACTGGCAGGAGTGACACGAAGAAGCAGGCCGCGCGCCGGCAGCTTCAACCAGGTGCGCCAGCAAGTGACCCAGGATCATAGTCTGACCGCCGTCTTCGGTCCCACCAAAGAGCGCAACACGCAGGGCGAGCAGGAGGCCGGTGTGCCAAACGCGGCACCGCCCCTGTGGCATACTATCGCCTGGCTGACGCTGGCGGCTCTTGTCCTGCTGACCTTCGCGCTGACGAGCGATGCGGCACAGTTAGCGCAGCCGCATATCAGTGCGATCGTGCTCGACTGGCTGTACCTGGCGGCGCAGTCGATCTGGCTGGGCGGCGTGGCATATCTGGCCTATGTCTTGCTGCGCCTGCTGCCTGTGATCGAGCCGGACCGCCACGCCGAAACGCTGGTCACCGTGACGCGCCGCCTCACGCCGTTCATGCTTACGACGCTGGGCGTCTTCCTGGTGAGCGGCCTCCTCCTGAGCGAGTCCAGCCTGAGCAGCGCGCAGCAATTATTTACCGATCCCTATGTGCGCGCCCTGCTGGTCAAATTCGCGCTTGTCGCGCTGATGCTGATCTTCAGCGCCTATGCCCTGATCGCGCTCTGCCCCAAGATCTCGCGCCAGGTCGCGCTGCTGCATGTCGTCGATGCTGAGATGCCCGCCAGGCGCACGCGCCAATCGGCGCTGGGGCAGACGGAACGCCGCCTGCGAACCGTGCTGGGTATTCAGGCGTGGATGGGCGCGGGCGTGCTGCTCTGCGCCGCGTTGATGAGCTTCTTCGCGCCGCCGATCGTCTTCCCCGCCATCAACTATGCCCAGCAACAAAATACATCCACGCTCCCCGCGACCCCGGCGGCGATCCAGGGCGTGCAAACGCAGAAGGTGGGGAACCTCGTGGTCTCGCTGCAAGTACTGCCCGCGCGCGTGAAGTATGCCAACACGGTGATCGTGACCATCACCGATAGCAACGGCAAACCTGTGACGGATGCGCAGGTGCAGCTCACGATCAACATGGAGATCATGGACATGGGTACAGCGCGGCAGACCATCAAGAATGGGAACCCCGTCTACATCGCCACCTTTGCCCCGAAGGCGACCTTCAGCATGTCCGGCCCCTGGAAGATCGTGGCGCAGATCCAGCGTCCCAAACAGGCGCCCGTCCAGGCCACCTTTGAAGTGAACCTGGCCGCGTAGGACGCGGCAGGCTGGAGGTGAACCTGGCGCCCGCTTTAGTATTTATTGCGGAATGTTGCGCGGACTCAGGCCGACCAGAATCAGGGACCAGACATCGTCGAGCGCGGCATCGATGTCGGGATCAGACCACTCGGCGGCGTGGGCCGGATCGTGGAAGCGGGTTGTTGCGGTGAGCACCGCCCGACCAGAAACGCAGGGATCATCGGAAGCCAACTCACCCTGAGCGACCCCGTCGCTAATGATATGTGTGATTTGCCCGGCGAGGTGATCGACGTGTGCCCTGACTACGTCCCTTGCCTCGCCAGCAAGCTCCAGGTACGTCGCGAATAACTCCGGATCGTCAAGCGCATATTTTCGTTTAATGGAGAACAAAAGATTGAGCCAGCACCGCAGACGCTCCGGGGCCGGCCCATCCTCGTTTGCTATCGCGGTAAGCGGCGCCGACTTTTCGGCCAGCCAGTGCTCGGCAACGGCATCGTGTAGCGCCGCTTTGCTCGGGAAGTGCCGGTAGATGCTGCCATGGCTCACACCAAGGGCACGGGCAACATCGACAACTGTCGATTTGGCAGGCCCGAAGCGGCGGAGTACCGCCTCCGCCGCTTCGAGAATACGTTCGGAAGTGAGTGTTTCATCGGTCATTGGTTCTGCCCCTGGCCTTGTTCACTATCGAGTCCAGCCATCAGTGGCGCGGGATAGCGTTCGCCCGCGGCTGCTCCTGCCGGAATGGCCTGCTCAATCCAGGCCAGGTCATCGGCTGTCAGTGTCAGGTCAAGGGCCTTTAAGGACTCGCTGAGGCTGTCGCGCCGGCGTGCTCCGACCAGCGGCACAATATCCTGTCCACGTGTCAGCACCCAGGCAATGGCAATCTGCGAGACGGCTGCACCCTTTGCCTCTGCAATCGAGCGTAAG
>JALYVR010000614.1 GCA_030853145.1 Chloroflexota bacterium
GCGTAAGCCTACGCGGGCTTGTAAACGGCGCCCCTACCTCTCGTATCGCCCTTACCTCTCGTACCCCTACGGTATGAGTGGTTTCCCTATTTCCCAATGGTGGCCAGAGGGGTCAGCGACGCGGCCCACGCGCCAGCCGTGTCCTTCGCTGATCGGTGCGACTTCAGTTGCTCCGGCCGCGACCGCCTGGGCGAACACAGCATCCGGGTCATCAACGGTCAAGATCATCCGCACGGGCAATTTGCCGCCCAGGGTTTCTGGACTCGTCTCTCCGTCCTGTTGCACCCAGAAGGTCGCTCCACCGATCGAGAGTTGAGCGACCTCTATGCGGCCTGGTTCGCCTTCAAGGCGTTCCAGCTCAACCGCGCCGAACGCTGTCTTGTAGTAGTCGACAGCTTGCGTGGCATCGGCTACGGACAGCCACGGCGCGATTCTTGCGGTAACTGGTTGGCTCCTTATCGGTTTGCTATTCATAACGCCATAGTCTCCTGCACCACGGCGGCCAGCGCTTTGATGAAGAGAGGTGACGTGTTCAGCGACTCTATGCGGGCGAACTGGATGCCGGCGGCTTTGGCCTGTTCGCGGGCGCCGATCTCGATATCGTAGAGGATCTCAAGGTGGTCGGCCAGGAATTGCACAGGGGCGATCAGGACGTGAGTGTGGCCGGCGGCTTTGAGTTCGGGCATCACGTCGGCGAAGTCGGGTTTGAGCCATTCTTCCGGGGTGTGGCCTGCGCTCTGGTAGCAGAACATCCAGCGCTCGGACGGCAGGGCCAGCTTCTCGGCCAGCGCGGCGGCGGTCTCCTTGAGCGCGTTGATGTAGTCCGGCTCTTTCTCCACGACGCGTTTGGGCATACTATGCGCCGTGAACAGCACCGGGACGCGCTCGCGCACATCTTGCGGGAAGCGGTCAAGCGCCTGCTGCACGCGCTCGGTGACGGCCTGCAAGAAGTAGGGTTGCAGGTGCCAGTCACCGGCGACGCGCACTGTAAGATCGTCGCGTTGTAGGCTGGCAGTTGCGCCCTCCAGAGTCTGGACGTAGCCGCGCATGATGATCGGTGAGTACTGCGGCGACATAATCATGCCGACGACCTGCTGCGCACCGGCGGCCGCTTCGGGTACGACATCGGCCACAAACGGCGGCGCGAAACGCATGCCGGCCACCACGTGGAACGCCGGGCCAGCGGGATGCTGGGCGTTCAACTCTTCTTGCAGCGCCTGCGCCTGCGCGCGGGTGATGCGCAGCAGCGGCGAGCCGCCGATCAGATCGTAGCGCCGCCGGAATTCGGTGATGAGTTCCTCGTCGGGGGCGCGCCCGCCGCGTATGTGTGTGAGATAGACCGGAATATCATCCAGAGTGGCCGGTGACCCGTATGTCATCAGCACAACGCCGATGTGTGAATCTTTATGCATTGTATGAACCTCATTTTCGTTGAAAGGATGCCCAGAGTGTAATAGGGCGTCCTGTTCACCCTGGCCCTACGACCTTGCTGAGACTTCGTGGACGGTATCAACGAGGCGTTTCAGCATATCGGGGTCTGTCGCGGGCAGGACGCCGTGGCCCAGGTTGAAGATATGACCAGGCTGGTTGTCCGCGCGGCGCAGCACATCGTGCATGCCGTCCTCAATGACCTCCCACGAGCCTAGCAGGCGTGTGGGGTCAAGGTTGCCCTGGATGCCGCGTTCGGGGCCGATGCGCGCCCAGGCATCGTCGAGATCGACGCGCCAATCGACGCTGATGATGTCGCCGCCGGCCTCAGCCATCAGTTCCAGCAGGCTGGAGCAGCCGGTCCCGAAATGGATAGATGGCGCGCCGGTCTGCTTGACGGCCTCCAAAATACGCCGCGAGTATGGCTGAGCGTAGCGCCGGTACGCGCTGGGGCTGAGCGCGCCGATCCAGCTATCAAACATCTGCACCACATTGACCCCGGCCTTGATCTGCGCAACCAGGTAGCGCGCCATGACCTCGGTCAGCTTCTCCATGAGTGCCTCCCAGATCGCAGGCTGGCCGTACATCATGGCTTTGGCGGCCGCGTAGTCGCGCGAGGGGCGACCCTCGATCAGGTAGCAGGCCAGCGTGAAGGGGGCGCCGCAGAAACCAATTACTGCCTGTCGTCCCTCAAGTTCGCGGCGCACCAGGCGGATGGCGTCCAGCACGAAGGGCGTGGACTCTTCGGCCTCGACGATACGCAGGGCCTCGACATCTTGCATCGAGCGAATGGGGTTGTGGATGATGGGGCCAATCGATGGCTCGATCTCCAGGGAGACGCCCATGCCCTCCAGCGGCAGTATAATATCGGCGTAGAGGACGGCCCCATCTACCCCGAACTTCTCGACCGGCATCAGCGTGACCTGGGCGCAGAGGTCCGGTGTCTTGGCCATTGTCAGGATGTCGTAGCGCTCGCGTAGCTTTCGGTAATCGGCGATACAGCGCCCGGCCTGGCGCATAAACCACACGGGAGTCGCATCGGGCTGCCGCCGGTGGCAGGCGTCAAGAAAACGGGCCACCCCTGTATGGGGGGGCAATATTGTGTCTACTTGCATGCTCTTTTCCTACGGGGCGCAATGCATGCGCCTCTCTCTGTTTTTCCAGGATGAATCATCCTATTGCTGGGATATGACTATATCCTCCATATCATAGCGTGCTTGAGGTCTGCTGACAAGCTTATATCTTGAAGACCTGGAGATGCGCGAAGGCCGCCTCGCCGCTGGGCGTTGGGGCCAGAGTGCCTGCTACGAAGCCCAGACTCCCGCTGCTATATGTGCTGTCCTGTTGCTCGCCGACGAAGCTGCCGTTGATATAGAGCTGGAGGTCGCTGCCATCGGCAATTACGGTCAGGGTATTCTTCTGACCCCCCAGGAGAATCGCCTTGCTCTTTTTAAGCGGGATAATGTCCATGAACTGGCTACTTGAGTCGTAGCGGCGCAGGAAGAAATTCCCCTTGCCGGTGATCTCGAAATCGTAGCCCTGACTGCCGTTGGAGCGGAAGTTCAGGCCGGCGGTGTTGCCAGAGAGCAGGTAGACATCGACCTGAAAGGTCACGTTATCATAGGCCAGCGAGGTTGACTGGCAGGTCTGGAGAAAGTCTGTCTGCTTCACAAGGACATGGTATGTCCCGCCGCTGAAGACGCAGGTGTTCGGGATCTCTTGCCAATGGCCATTGGCGTTGTTGCTCAGGCTATCGTGTAGAAGCGGGGCGCCGCTGGTGGCTGTGGCGACAACACCCGCCGTGGCCGGGGACGCGCCCTGAGGCTGCGTTGCGACAGGTCCGACCGTTGTTGTGCCGGTCTGGCCCTGGGACGTGCTGGCAACGGTTACCTGGGTCTGAGGCGTCTGAATAGTGCCTGCCGACCCAGAAGGAGTTTTGCCGCTAATATAATAAACCAGGGCGATAATGAGCGCCACGATGAAGAGCATCAGCAGCGCCATCGTGGTCGCGACCAGGACCCGGTTCATCCGCCGCCGGCGCCGGCGCCGTAGAGGTACCGCGCGCGGGACTGTTGTGGCGTATGCCGTTGAGGATAGTACCGGTTGAGGTGGTGTCTTGGTACGCACCCGTAGCGACGGGGAGGAGCTTGTCACCGAGCGTCCCCAGCTCTGGGCGTAGGGCACGACCGATGGAGCGGCAACCGAGTCGGGGGGCAATATCAGTTTTCCGTCCTGAGAGGCATGCTGGTGAATC
>JALYVR010000615.1 GCA_030853145.1 Chloroflexota bacterium
GTTTCCAGGGACGCCGGCGGGGTAGCGGCGTGACCAATTGTCCCAGGCGAATACGTTTAGTGCTTGTGGCAATTGCGGCCAGAACAATCCAGGGATCAACACAAGGTAAGGCATAGAGTCCTACAGAAATATGATCCCACAGAAAGAAACCATCCCATCCAGCTTGTTCTGTCTCCTGTGACAGTTCTATCAGAAGTCGTGGATCCGCCGCAGCGCTAAGATTGGGAATATAGATGCCGTACCGCATTCTCATTTCCTTTCAACACACTCTGAATAAAAGAGTCATTGTTCTTGTATGATAGCCAGAACTGTTAGAGTCTGGGGGTGAGCGTAAAGTGTAAGGCCGCTACCACTCTTATTGTCTACAAAGCGCAGGCAGAGGGCAGGCTGATCATGGAATTGGGTAAAGTCGCCCGCCTCGCATACCCAGTGTGGATAAGCCACCATAAAGCGTTGAACATCGGGATGAGAATGCAGCAATTTCCAGGCCCAGACACAGGTACGTGCAGCACACCCCAGACAATGCAGTTCTACCATAAGCTCTGTAGTACCCGCTGTTTCTTGCACGTGTGTAGACAACATCTGCGCGAAAAGACCACACCAGGGACAGGTATGCCAGCCATCCGGTAATCGTGGTGCCAGATGTTGGATGATCCAGTGTTCGGAACGCTTGAGAGCGGGCTTCACTGAACGGAGTCCACCCAGAGGAATAAGTCCATGTGTTTCGCGCTCACTGTTGCAACCGGGACAGCGTGTACGAAAATTCAGTCCCCCCCTGGGAAGTGCCTCAAAGCTTCCTACAATCTGATGATAGCCACAGGTACGGCAACGAACACGCGCTTCATGCCAATCCAGAGCGGGTTGGGAGTTGACAGAGAGTCCAAAAGCCACAAGATCGGCATGAAAATTCCTTTCGAGAATCTGGCGGAGTTGACGACGTGCTCGATAGAGGCGCGCTTCCAGAGCACTGATGGTGAGGCCGAGCCGGACCGCGGTCTCTCGTTGAGGGATTTCCGCCAGGTAATAAAGCTCAATCGCTCTCTGGTACTCTGTAGAAAGATGACCCAGTGCCTGCCCAAGCAAATGGCGCAAATCCTGACTGATGATAAAATCAGCAGGATCAAGAGCCTGGCCATCGATGATATCCTTTCCGAGAAGCTCTTCTTGCTGATCTGGATCAATCAGCCAGCGAGCAAGTCCTTGTGTATGGCGCTGTAAGGCTCGTTTATGCATAGTTGACCAGCGCAAGCACATGTTCCGACAGATGCCATATAACCAGGCATCAAAGCTCGAGGGACAGCGTAGCGTTGTAATATGCAGCCAGGCTTCCACGAGTGCCTCTTGTACCACATCTTCTATCGCATCGCCTGGAATCCCATAGGCGGCTGCCTGGCTCAGGAGACGCGGACGCACTGCCTCTAGAGCAGCATCTACCCGAAAGCCTTCTGTATTGAAGCTGGTCTGCCAGGGCTGGTGAGTCGTATGCTTATATTTGTGTAACGCAGCCGTTTCTATCTCGATCATAGACTTGTTCTCTCCCAATGCGCTATCATGTAATAGTCACAATTCAGCTCGATTACCTTGCGTCAATTTTTAGAGAGCGCTGGTCACAACAGTCGTTCATCTTCAAAGGAGTGTCAGAGGCCTACTTCGTGATCAAAAACGCCAGCTCGCTGGCAAACTCGAAGCGCTTAATCGACCAGTCTTTGCCGGCTAGCAGCGCGCGGAAGCGTGTCTCGTAGTTGACGGCCATGCCGCGCCGCCTGCCACCAAGACTCTGCGCCGGGAATGAGACCAGGAGGTGATCGGCGTTGATCTCGCTCAAGAGGCGCAAGGCGGCGGATTTGTCTACCTGCTCGATGCATGGCAGCGCCTTGAGGATCAAGGCTAGATCTACTTTCTGCTGCGGGGGAGATTGGATCACATCGCGCGCCTGCGCCAGACCCTCTACCTCAAAAAACTTCATACCCGCGTTCAGGAAATCCATCATATCCTGGTAGATATCGTATGCGTAGTACGTGGCATGCGCGGCAAGCGGCATCCAGAGGATCGCCAGCGGGTTCAGCCCGCACGCCACGTCAAGCAGCGTATTGACCGGCGGCAGGTCGGCCAGGATAGTCGTATAGAACTGATCCAGAATCGACAGGCGTTCCCGCGTAGACGACTGGTGAAGCATGATACGCGCGCAGGCGGTGCGCAGCTCCTGGCGGTCCCCGGAGCCAGCGGCCAGCTTGAGTTCTTCCAGCCAGGAGGCATAGCGCATCTCATCATCCAGGAAGGCCGCTCCCACCTGGTGCAATTTATTTTTCGTGGCCTTGATGGCCTCTTTCAGGCTCGCGCCGCACTCAAGCTCACGCAGGCCAAGGCTGCTGATGAATGCTTCGCTGACATGCCTGTATTTGCGGCTCGCGTGGACGGCCTCAACCAACTGCGCGAGCTTCGGGTTGTTCCGATCGATCATACAGCAATACACCCAAGCGGTCCATAAGCTGGGCCATGAATCTAAGGTTATGGATCGTCGCCAGCCGGAGAAAGAGGCTATCGTCGATCTTGAAAAGATGGTGCAGGTAGGCCACAGAGTAGCGCGCGCAGCAGAGGCAGTCGCAAAAAGGCGAGATCGGCCCGGCGTTCTTGATGGCTTTATCGTCGTTGACGTACAGAAATGAGAACCAGGCTTCCTCCAGGCTGCTTGTGGCCGGCGGCTCCGTAAAGCGGTAGAGGCGCGAGTGGCGCGCATCACGCGTGGGCATGGCGCTATCGAAGAGGTTATAGCCCATACGCGCGCAGGCCGTGATGTTAGCGGGATGGCCGATGCCCAGGCCATGCATGGGGAACTCCGGCGGCACCAGTTCCCTGGTATAGGCCAGGATATCCGTCAGCAGGTGGCCCTCGCTGTCCAGCGGCCAGCCGCCGAAACCAAAGCCATCGAAGCCAATCTCCAGTAGCGCTTCAGCACATTGCTTGCGCAGGTCACGCACCCCTCCGCCCTGGATCACGGCAAAGAGCAGCGGCTGCCGCTCCGGAGCCAGCTTCTTTTGCCGCAGCAGCCGTTGGAACTCATCCTTGCAGCGCCGCGCCCAGGCAATAGTGCGCTCGACGGACACCTGCTGCGTTGCCAGCGAGTTGTCTACATGGGTGCAGTCATCCAGGCAGATCACGACATCGGTATCGTAGCTGAGCTGCAACTGCACGCTCTTCTCAGGCGTGAGATGGAACTTGCGGTCTGAGCCATCGGGCTGAAAGGTGATGCCTTTGTCGTGCATCGTCCCGTAGCGCGCATTTTGGCGGATCAGCGAATAGGCCTGGAAGCCACCGGAGTCCGTGATGATCGGGCGCGGCCAGCCACACATGGTATGCAGTCCTCCCAGGGCAGTCACCGTGGAGGAGCCTGGGCGCAGCATCAGGTGGAAGGTATTCATCACCGCCGCCTGGATACCGCACTGCTCCAGGTCAACGCTATCAAGCGAGCGCACAACTCCCTGTGTGGCGTCCGGCAAAAAGGTCGGCAGGCGCAACGTCCCGTGCGGCAAACATAGTTCAGTTTTATAAGCAAGCATACGTCATCTTTCTAGCCCGGTTCTCTCGTGGGTGAGCACACCATAGCATAGACGACTTCGCCGGGTCAAGCGGCTCCCGATAATCTGGATGTTTGCGATATTACTTGTGTGGTGG
>JALYVR010000054.1:0-12650 GCA_030853145.1 Chloroflexota bacterium
TCTCAACACCCTCTGTTGACCGAACTGTCTACTCTTCCTCTTGCAGGTTGAAGCGGCGGCGGAAACGCTCCACACGCCCAGCGGTATCAAGGATACGCTGCTGCCCCGTGAAAAACGGGTGACACTTTGAGCAGACATCGACCTTCAATACAGGCTTGACGCTCAAGGTCTTAAAGCTATTGCCACAAGCGCAACTGACCGTGGCCTCAGCATACTCTGGATGAATTCCTTTTTTCATTATTAAGCACTCCCAAGTAATGTCAGCCATAGCTGACCTGGCTATCTGACTGCGAGCATGATTGTACACTGAGGATATCGCTGCGTCAAGGCACCCCATCCCCCCAGCAACCAGCTTTGTCTGTTTTTACTATTCTATCATAGATAACAATAGCTCGTCTGCATTTATGCCCCAAAGTCCGGGGCTATTTAACGCGTGCGCACCTTGATCCGGCTGGCCTTGATCCGCGTAGGGGCGATGGCTTGCCTCGCCGGCCCCAAAGCCCGGAGCGCCTCGTTGGCGTAGAGACGATGTGATACACTGATACCAGAGATTTCTTATCTAGTATACAAAGGTAATACAACGCGAGATGATAGAACGTTATTCCCTGCCAGAGATGGCCGCTATCTGGTCAGCAAGCCATAAGACCGACATATGGCTCCAGGTCGAACTCCTGGTCTGCGAGGGATGGATGCGCGAGGGCGCGATCTCCCCCGAAGCCCTGGAAAAGATACGCCATGCCAGCTATAATTTGCAGCGCATGCAGGAGATCGAGCGCGAGACGCATCACGATGTGATCTCCTTTCTGCGCTCTATCCAGGAACAACTGGGCCCAGAAGGTCGCTTTATCCACCTGGGGCTTACCTCTTCCGATGTGCTCGACACAGGACTGGCGGCGCAACTGAAGGAGTCAGGCATCCTGCTGCTCCAATCCCTGAAGCGCCTGATCCACACCGTAGAGCAGGAGGCGGTGCGGTATAAATATACGCTGATGGCCGGGCGCACGCATGGCATCCATGCCGAGCCAACAACCTTCGGCCTGAAACTGGCGCTGTGGGTGGATGAGCTACGACGTGGACAGCAACGACTGGCAGCGGCTCTCGCGCAGGTGGCGGTCGGTAAAATCTCCGGCGCCGTCGGCACGCATGCGACGGTCTCGCCGCACATTGAGGAGTTCGTGTGCGAGCAAATGGGCCTGGGGGTCGCGCCCATCTCCAGCCAGATCGTCCAGCGTGACCGCCACGCGCACTTCATAACGACACTGGCTCTGCTCGGCAGCTCGCTTGAAAAGATGGCACAGGAGATTCGCCATTTGCAGCGCACCGAGCTAAGCGAGGTATTTGAACCCTTTGGCACGGGCCAACAAGGCTCATCCGCTATGCCACACAAGCGCAACCCCGAACTCTGCGAGCGCATCTGCGGCCTGGCCCGCGTGCTGCGCGGCTTCGCGCTCACGGCGATGGAGAATGTGGCCCTCTGGCACGAGCGCGATATCAGCCACTCGTCGGCTGAGCGCATCGTGATCCCGGATGCCTGTGTTCTACTGCACTATATGCTGCATATCTTCAATAATGTGATGAGCGGCTTGCAGGTAGATGCCGAACGCATGCTGACGAACCTGAATATGGCCGGTGGCCTGGTCTTCTCGCAGCGTGTCCTGCTGGCCCTGGTCGAAAAAGGCCTTGGCAGACAGGAGGCCTATAAGCTGGTGCAGCGCAACGCCCAGAAGGTGTGGGCTATGGCCAGCAAGGGGCCTATCCAGGGACCGGCTTTCCTCGATGTGCTCAGCCGCGACCAGGAGGTCAGGCGCTATCTCTCACGCGCCGAACTGGCGGAACTGACCAACACTGATTACTATGTGCGCTATATTGATACGGCCTTCGCACGCTTGGGCCTGGCAGAGTCCGCCGACTCGTAGCCAGACCTTGGGCCAGGACTTTGAGCAGGCGCCATTACTCATCTGTGGCGCTTCTCTCGTCTATGTAATCAAGTATTTGCAAAAAGAAAGAGAAGCACACTGCTCTAAGGAGGTTTGATGGACACGTTCTCTGAGCAGACGAGACACGTGGAAAGCGACAATACCCTGGCCGGCGGCGGAGACATGGGCAGGCTGATGCGGCTCAGCGATTGGACTACCTCGCCTCTTGGCCCGGCTGAACTGTGGCCACAGAGCCTGCGCACCGCGGTCAGTATTTGCCTGGCTTCCCGCTTCCCTATCATCGTTTTCTGGGGTCAGGAGCTACGTCAATTCTACAATGATGCCTATCGTCCCATTCTGGGCAAGACCAAGCATCCTCAGGCTCTGGGCCAGCGCGCCCAGGATTGCTGGCCTGAGATCTGGCACGCGGTCGGCCCTATGCTCCATGGCGTGCTTGCGCATGGCGATGCCACCTGGTCGGAGAACCTCTTGCTGCCCCTGGACCGCAATGGCTACGTGGAGGAATGCTATTTCACCCTCTCCTACAGCCCTATCCGCCATGAAACTGGCGAGGTCGGCGGCGTGTTCTGTGCCGTGACCGAGACAACCGGAGAGGTGCTGGGAGCACGTCGCCTGCGCACGCTGCGTACACTGGCAGCCAATACGGCGGAGGCGCACAGCGCCGAGGAGGTCTGTCACATTGGCGCGGAGACGCTCGCCAGCAATCCCGCCGATCTCCCATTCACGCTGCTCTACCTGCTCAATGGCCCAGGGACGCAGGCACGCCTGGCGGGAATCGCGGGCGTGCCTCAAGAGACGTTTGCCAGCGCTCCTGTCATTCATCTGGATGACCCATCCGCCCCCTGGCCCTTCGCGAAGGTGGCACAGCATAATCACGCAGAGTCCCTCAATGATCTTGTGTTGCGCTTCAGCGCCCTTGACCCCTTCCAGGAGGGCGATAATCCCTCGCTCCATTCAGCGCTTGTCTTGCCCATCATCCGTACCGGGGAGGAGCGACCCTACGGCTTTCTGGTGGCCGGCATCAGTCCTCGCTGCCACCTCGATGACGACTATCGCGGCTTTCTGACCCTCGTGGCCGGCCAGGTCGCGACGGCGGTGGCCAGCGCGTGCGCCTTCCAGGATGCCCAGGAACGCGTAGAGGCGCTCGCCGAACTGGACCGCGCGAAGACAACCTTCTTTAGCAACGTCAGCCACGAGTTTCGCACGCCGCTTACGCTCTTGCTTGGCCCGCTGGAGACGGTGCTCGCCGATACTCAGCACGATCTCGCGCCGGCGCATCGCGAGCAGCTAGAGATGGTGCGCCGCAACGCCCTGCGCCAACTGAAGCTGGTCAATACCTTGCTGGACTTTTCGCGTATCGAGGCACAGCGCGCGGAGGTGGTCTACGAGTCTACCGACCTGGCGCTGCTTACCGCGGACCTGGCAAGCGCTTTCAGGTCGGCTATTGAGAAGGCCGGGATGCAGCTCGTTGTGGAGTGTCCACCACTCCCTGACCTTGTGTATGTGGACCGCGAGATGTGGGAAAAGATCGTCTTCAATCTGCTGTCCAATGCCTTCAAGTTCACATTCAAGGGCTCTATCAAGATCGCCCTGCGTATGGTGGATGACACTGTGGAACTCCAGGTAGAGGACACGGGCATCGGCATCGCCGGGGAGGACCTGCCACGCCTGTTTGAACGCTTCTACCAGGTGCGTGGCGTACGGGCGCGTAGCTACGAAGGGTCAGGCATTGGCCTGGCGCTGGTGCAGGGCCTGGTGCGCCTTCATGGAGGTACGATAGAAGTAAGCAGCGTCCCGGATACGGGAACGACCTTTACCGTGCGGCTTCCCAGCGGAACCGCCCACCTGCTCTCTGATCGCATTGGTGTACCGCGCCTGCTTGCCTCAACGGCTGCCGGAGTTGCTCCCTATATCGAAGAGGCATTGCACTGGTCTCCAGAGGCGACTCAGATGGTCACTCCCGACGTGAATGGGACCTTAGAAGATCTACCAGTACTCTCCGGGTTGTCTACTGCCAGCGCGGCCGTGCAACAATCGGCACAGCGCGCGCGCCTGCTAATTGTCGATGACAATGCCGATATGCGCGACTACCTGAAGCGCCTGCTGATCCCCCAGTATACGCTCCAGCTTGCCGCCGATGGCCTGATGGCCCTTGAGATCGCCCAGCGCTGGCAGCCCGACCTGATTTTGAGCGATGTGATGATTCCGGGTCTGGATGGCTTCGCGCTGATTACCGCCCTGCGCGCCGATCCACGCACTCGTGCCATCCCCATCATCTTACTCTCAGCGCGGGCCGGAGAAGAGGCGACCATTGTAGGTCTCAAGGCAGGAGCGGATGACTATCTGGTCAAACCCTTCACGGCACGCGAGGTGCTTGTGCATGTAGAGGCACGCCTGGAGATCGCGCGCTTACGCCAGGAGACCATCAGCCGGATGGATGAATTCATCGGCATCGCCGGCCATGAACTGCGCACTCCCCTTACTGCCATCAAGGGAAATGTCCAGTTGGCCCGGCGGCAGTTAGGCCGTCTGCTCAAGCAGGAAACAGCGCTATCAGACGGCATAGCCAGCACGATAGCTAATGTCCAGGACTTTCTTGAACGCACCGAGCGCCAGGTTAGCATGCAGAATCGCCTGGTAAGCGACCTGCTCGATGTCTCGCGCATCCAGACCGGCCGCCTGGAACTACAATGTGAACGGCACAACCTGATCGCGCTCGTTCGCGAGGTGGTCGAAGATCAGCGCCTCCTCACGCCCGGACGTACCATTCGCCTCGATCGCCTCCCTCCTGAAGAAGTCCCTGTGCTGGCGGACGCGGGCCGCTTGAGGCAGGTAGTGAACAACTACCTATCGAATGCGCTGAAATACTCCCAGGCCAGTAGCCCGATTGAGGTGGGTGTGGAGCATATGGGAACGCAGGCACGAGTTCTGGTTCGTGATTATGGGCCGGGGCTTTCGCAGGCGGATCAGCAACGGATCTGGGAACGCTTTTACCGCGCCTTGAGCGTTGAAAACAAAAGCCCTTCTGGCGCGGGCCTGGGCTTGGGACTACATATCAGTCGTATGATTATTGAGCAACACAGCGGGCAGGTGGGTGTAGAGAGTGAGCCAGGAACCGGCTCAACCTTCTGGTTCACAGTGCCGTTAGCGAAGTCAGAGAGCAGTTAACTATATTATGCAGATCGATGAAACAAAGAGTGCTGGCCACTTACAAGAGGCCAGCACAGAAGTAAAACAGCGCAAGATTGAGCACATCAATGTAGCTCTGGAACAAGGTATCTCTGTGGCGCAGCGCGCCAGTTGGAGCGATATCCAGTTTGTTCACCAGGCACTTCCAGAGGTAGACCTGGATGAGGTTGATACCTCGACAACCTTCCTTGGGCGCAAGCTGGGCTACCCTATACTTATTTCGGCGCTTACCGGAGGACACCCCGATGTGACCTCGATTAATCGCAACCTTGCGCGCGCCGCCGAGCGCTACAACCTGGCTATTGGCGTTGGCAGCCAGCGCGCCGCTATCGTGAATCCTGCCCTGGCCGCTACCTACTCTGTGATGCGCGAACACGCGCCCAACGCGTTTCTGCTCGCCAATATCGGCACGCCACAGCTTATCGCGCAGCCGCGCCATCCCGCTTTCACTATCGAACAGGTGCGCAGCGCCATTGCAATGATCGAGGCCAACGCGCTGGTCGTGCATATGAATAGCCTGCAAGAAGCGACCCAGGCCGAAGGCGACCGGCGCGCGTTTGGTGAGGCGGCCGCGCTCAAGGCGCTGAGCAAGCACATCGGGGTTCCGGTCATCGCCAAAGAGACAGGCGCGGGTGTCTGCCGCGAGCAGGCCCTGCTGCTGCGTTCGTGCGGGGTCTCCGCGATTGATGTCGGCGGCGCAGGTGGCAGCAGCATGTCGGCCATGGAAGCCGCGCGTTCCGAGTCGCGGGGCGACGAGCGTATGCACAACACCGGCATGCTCTACCGGGACTGGGGTATCCCAACGCCCATCGCGGTCGTGGAAGCAGGCACGGCCGGCCTACCACTCATCGCCACCGGAGGCGTGCGCAGCGGCCTGGATGTCGCGCGCGCCCTGACACTGGGCGCGACCCTTGTCGGCATGGCCTTTCCCTTCCTGAAAGCCGCCAGCGAGAGCTACGAACTGGTCTGCGAACTGCTAGAGGCCACCATAGCCGAACTCCAGGTCGCCATGCAGCTTACCGGCGCCGCCACTATCACGCACCTGCGCCAGGCCGATGTGGTTGTAACGGGCGAGACGCGTAACTGGCTAACACTGCGCGGCTTCGAGGAGGAGTTGAAGGCAATGGCGCGCCGCTCCGCATAGAGGCCAGCCATCATACAAGCACAAGGGTACACTGATACAAAGGCGTATACGCGCCTTTTACAGCTTTCTTCCTTCAAGCAAAAATGCTTATGTAATACCCTTGTACTAGTGGGGAAAACGTGTTACACTTCATAGACAAATAACACAGGTTAAATGATATGTAATAGTTGAATCACAACAAAAACCGTATGATACGTCATTGAAGTCTCTGCTCCAGGAGCCCGACGAGGCGGGTGCTCGCCACTACGTAATCGCGCTTAAGCCGGGACACGTATCCGAGGCGTGAGCACCGTCTTTCTGCGTAGAAAGTCACCTCCCACCCTGTTTCACCGTTGAGGTTGAGCAGGGTGGAAATTCGGCTGCCAGTTATAAGATGTCAGCATTGCAGAGAAGCCAAAACTCGTCTATACTATGACAAGACCAATACTATTCGACGAAAGTACAGTGTAATGCTTCAGAAAGCTGGCGAAGAGAAACAGGAACAACAGGTCGCGCGCACGCAGCGGCGCGAGCTCGAAGTTGAGCTGGCCGAGCAGTACGCGCAACTCCCACGCAGACCTCGTAATCGACGGCGCATGGTGGCCTTGCTAGTATTCGCGGCCATCGCGGTCCTGGTCGGCCTCTATGGACTGCTCGTCTTGCTGCCCGCTCCGGCCCAGACCCCCATCGCCGGCGTCACCGTGGGGAAGGCCGCGCCCGATTTCACTTTACCTATCCTGGGTGGCGCCAACAGCGGCGGCTCTATCACGCTCCCGGCGCTTCGCGGACATCCCGTCGTCGTTAACTTCTGGTCGGAGTCGTGTATACCCTGCCGGGCCGAGGTCCCCTATTTGCAGCGCACCTACGCGCAGTACGCCTCGCACGGCGAGTTTACCCTGCTCGGCATCAACCAGGCAGACCCCAGGGACGATATCGCGACGTTCGGCAAGCAGTTTAAGGTCACCTACCCACTCCTCTTCGATAAAGGCAGCGCCGTCAACACAACCTATGGGATCACGGCCATCCCCACAACCTACTTTATCGATGGCCACGGCATCGTGCGCGCGGCCTCCATCACGCAGCTTACGCCCGCGCTGATGAAGCAAGGGCTGGCTACCATCGGCGTCAGCATTCCTGGCTGAAACCCTGCACGCGAAGCAGATTGCTCGCACGATTACCAAAATTTAATATTGTGGCTACCTTCGCGGCACCAGGAAATATCCAGGTCAGCTATACTACCAAAAAGAACTTGTTCATATTGAGGAGAATACCATGCCACATATAGACCCCGCACGCTTTGAATTGATGCAGCGCTACTGGGACGCGGCCAACTACCTGACAATCGGTCAGATCTATTTACAGAGCAACCCTCTTTTAAAAGAGCCACTGCGACCCGAACATATTAAGCCGCGCCTGCTCGGACACTGGGGTACATCACCCGGTCTGAACTTCATCTATGTCCATGTAAATCGACTCATTCAAGATTACGACGCAAACATGATCTACCTGGCTGGACCCGGACACGGCGGACCGGCTATGCTGGCCAATGTGTATCTCGAAGGCACGTATAGCGAGATCTACCCACATATTACGCAGGACAGCGAGGGTATGCACCACTTCTTCCGCCAGTTCTCGACGCCCGGCGGCGTGCCCAGCCATGTGAGCGTCCCTACCCCCGGCTCAATTCATGAAGGGGGCGAATTAGGCTACGTGCTGGTGCATGCCTTTGGCGCGGTCTTCGATAATCCAGACCTGGTCGCCATCGCTGTCGTCGGCGACGGTGAAGCCGAAACCGGACCCCTCGAAGGGTCATGGAAGAGCATTAAATTCTTGAACCCGGTTCGCGATGGCGCGGTTCTGCCGATCTTGCATCTCAATGGCTACAAGATCTCCGGTCCAACGATCTTCGGGCGCGATGACGACGAGTCCATCCAGCAACTGCTCTCAGGCCACGGCTACGATGTCCACTTCGTGGAAGGCGACGATCCTACACGCATGCACCAGGCGTTCGCCGAAACACTGGAGACCTGTTACACGAAGATCCGCGCGTATCAAGCCGATGCGCGCCAGCATGGCTTCACCAAACGCCCACACTGGCCCGCCATCGTCCTGCGCACCCCCAAAGGCTGGACCGGCCCCAAAGTCGTCGATGGCCTCCCCATTGAGGGTACCTTCCGCGCGCACCAGGTGCCGGTGGCGGATGTGCAAGCTAACCCACAGCATATGAAGATCCTCGAAGACTGGATGCGCAGCTATAAACCGGAAGAGCTTTTTGACGAGCAGGGGCGCCTGCTCCCTGAACTGGCGGCGCTCGCCCCCCAGGGCGATCGTCGCATGGGAGCCAATCCTCATGCCAACGGCGGGAAGGTGCTGGTAGAGTTGGATCTCCCTGACTTCACTGACTATGCCGTCGATGTCAAAGAGCCTGCAAACTCGTTCCATGAAAATACGCGCCCGATGGGCAAGATGATGCGCGACATGTTTACCAGGAACGCCGAACAGCAAAACTTCCGCATCTTCTGTCCCGATGAGACCAATTCAAACCGCCTGGGCGATGTCTTCGATGTGGAAAACCGCTTCTTTGAGGAAGAGATCATCTCCAGCGATGACCACCTTTCCCCCACTGGACGCGTGATGGAGGTGCTGAGCGAGCACCTCTGCCAGGGATGGCTCGAAGGCTATATCCTGACCGGGCGCCATGGCTTATTTGCTACCTACGAGGCCTTCGCGATGATCACTGACTCGATGACGATCCAGCACGCCAAGTGGCTGCAAGGCGCGCTCGACCACTCCTGGCGCGCGCCAATTGCCTCGCTGAACATTCTGCTGACTTCTACCTGCTGGCGCAACGATCACAACGGTTTCAGCCACCAGGGACCCGGGCTTATCGATAGCGTGCTTTCAAAGAAAGGCTCGGTCGCGCGCATCTACCTGCCGCCCGACGCGAACTGCCTGCTCTCGGTCACCGACCACTGCTTCCGTAGTCGCAATTATGTCAATCTTATCGTCATCGATAAGCAACCCCACCTGCAATACCTGACCATGCAGGAGGCCATCGAGCACTGCACGCGCGGGCTCTCCACATGGCATTGGGCCGGCAACGAGGAGAACATCGAGCCGGACGTGGTGCTGGCCTGCGCCGGCGATGTCATGACGATGGAAACCGTCGCGGCGGCCTGGTGGTTGCGACGCCACATTCCAGAATTGAAGGTACGCGTGGTGAACGTGGTGGACCTGATGACGCTCTACCCGCCAGATGTTCACCCGCACGGCATAGACGATGCTGCCTTCATTGAGCACTTCACCGAGGATAAGCCCGTGGTCTTTGCCTTCCACGGTTACCAGCGCGCCATCCACCAGGTGATCCACGGTCGCCCAAGCCCTGGCCGGTTCCATGTACGCGGTTTTAACGAGCAGGGCACAACGACAACGCCGTTCGATATGGTCGTGCTCAACGAAGTCAGCCGCTATCATCTCTGCATGGTAGCGTTGAAATACGCTAAACGCGTCAGACACCTCGCACCACCTCTGATCCAGGAATGCAATGATATACTTACCAGACACCACAGCTATGTACGCAGCAACCTGGAAGACATGCCGGAGGTGCGCGACTGGGTGTGGAGCGATTAGATCATGAAAATACTGGTACTCAACGCGGGATCAAGCAGCCAGAAGAGCCGCCTATACGAGCTAGACGGCCCGCCGCCCGTGCAGCCGCCGGCGGCGCTCTGGGAGGCCGATGCCGACTGGTCACTACACGTGGGCCGGGCCGCGATCAAGGTCAAGACAGCCGGCGGCGCGACACTGAACGAGGATCAGCAAGCCGACTCGCGCCCGGCGGTGATCGCGCATATGCTCGACACGCTCTGGCACGGTCCAACGCGCGTCATCGATCAGCCATCTGACATCGCGCTGGTCGGCCACCGCGTTGTGCATGGAGGCCAGGACTATCGCGAGAGCGTCATCGTAACACCGGAGGTCAAGGCGGCCATCAAGCGGCTGGCCGCTTTCGCCCCCGTTCACAATCCGGCGAACCTGGAGGGTATCGAAGCCATCGAGCAAACGTTTGGCTCCATACCCCAGGTGGCGGTCTTCGATACGGCCTTCCACAGCCAGTTGCCGCAGGAGACTGTGGTCTATCCCGGCCCCTACTCATGGTTCGAGCAGGGTATTCGCCGCTACGGGTTTCATGGCATCAGCCATCAATACTGCGCCCAGCGGGCCGCGCAGCTCCTGGGACGCGACCTGCGCGATCTGCGCCTGATTACCTGCCACCTGGGCAATGGCTGCTCGCTCGCGGCCATCCACCAGGGACACAGCATCGATACCACCATGGGCTTCACCCCTCTCGAAGGGCTGATGATGGGCAGCCGCTCCGGCTCGGTTGACCCCGGTATCCTCACGTACCTGTTACGCCAGCAAGAATGCAGCTTCAGCGAGCTTGAAGAGGTGCTCAACAAGTCATCTGGGCTGCAAGGCATCTCCGGGGTCTCAAGCGACCTGCGCGAGGTGCTGGGCGCCATCACAAAGGGCAACACGCGCGCGAAGCTGGCCTTCGACATGTTCGTCTATCGCCTGCGCTTCTACATCGGCGCCATGCTGGCCAATCTGGGCGGTCTGGATGCCCTGGTCTTCGCGGGCGGCATCGGCGAGAACTCTGCCGAGGTGCGCGCCGCCGCCTGCTCAGCCTTCGCCTTCCTTGGCCTTCAAATCGATCAGGCGCAAAACACGCACGCACCCGCCGACCAGGATATCGCGACGCCAGAGTCCACAACACGCGTCCTGGTAATCCAGACCCAGGAGGACTGGGCCATCGCCAAAGAGTGCTGGCAACTGCGCCCACAGCGTGGGGATTGACACCATATAGGGGCGCCGGGAGGCGGAAACCTGGACGCTTCTCATATATCAGAGCTATAGTATGGCTTTTGCGAGTTCATCATATTGGCTGTTGTGTCCCTTCGCTGTTGTCAGTACAATGAGATCCAGCAACATATGTAGAAAAGGAGCAACTGACGATGCGTGATGGAACTCGTGTCATTCGAGCAGGTCTACCTGGTTCTGCTCAGGGCGAACCATTCTTGCCAGGGCCAACTTTTGCCAATCTCTATCACCTGGCTGGCGATCCATCTTCTTCGCCCTATAGCTACGGTCGCTATCACAACCCCACCTGGACACATTTTGAGCAGGCCCTTAGTGAACTGGAAGGAGGGCCTGCCGTCATCTTTGCCTCTGGCATGGCCGCCGTTACGGCTGTCTTTGGCTGCGTGCTTCGTCCTGGCAGCGTTCTGGTCATGCCATCTGATGGCTATTACACCGCGCGGATGCTGGCAGAAGGCTATTTTGCCGCGCTCGGTGTCGAGGTTCGCCTGGCTCCAACAGCGGGCAACGCGCAGATAGAGCACCTGAACGGAGCCACACTCCTCTGGTTGGAAACGCCCAGTAATCCGGGTTTGGATGTGTGTGATCTTGCAGTCCTCATTGCTGCCGCGCACCAGCATGGTGCGCTTGTGGCAGTGGACAATACCACTGCCACCGTTCTTGGTCAACAACCTCTGGCCTCTGGGGCGGACTTCTCTGTCTCCAGTGATAGCAAAGCACTTACCGGTCACGGTGACCTCCTGCTTGGTCATGTGGCCACAAGAGAGCCTGGATGGGCAGAACGACTGCGCGCCTTTCGGAGCCAGCAAGGAGCGATACCAGGTCCCATGGAAGTCTGGCTGGCACATCGCTCTCTCGCCACTCTGGACATGCGCCTGCAACGACAGAGCACGAATGCCCTGGAAATTGCCCGGTTGCTCGCGTCTCAACCAGAGGTGAAGCTGGTTCGCTATCCTGGCCTTTCGCAAGACCCAGCCCATCCTCTTGCTACGCGACAAATGCAGCATTATGGTCCCATCGTCAGCTTTGTGCTGGAAGAAAAAAACCAGGCAGAGCGCTTCCTGGAGGCATGCCACTTGATCTTGCAGGCAACAAGCTTTGGCGGTATTCACACCACTGCAGAACGACGAGCGCGCTGGGGAGGCGATGCTATTCCTGATGGCTTCATTCGCTTGAGTGCTGGATGTGAAGACACTCAGGACTTACTTGACGATGTGACACAGGCATTCGCCACTATTTCCACAGTGGATGAAAAGCATCACTGAAGCCCAGCAGAAATCGTGCTTGTGACGCCAGTTCGGTCTCCTTGGTACCCCATTCAATATATTTCCATCTATATCAACTGCGCAGCATATAGGTTATAATAGTGTTGCAAGCGAGGCATTCTTACAACACCTGGGGGTCCTGTATGAGCACATTCGCGTCCTCTTCTGCCAGCTACAAGGTTGCAGCCATCCAGTATGAACCGCTTCAGGGTGAGAAAGAGCAGAACATACACGATCTCCTGCGCCTGGTTGATGAGG
>JALYVR010000054.1:12660-13429 GCA_030853145.1 Chloroflexota bacterium
CGGCCCGCCAGGGAGCGCGACTAATCATCTTGCCAGAGATGGCTACCACCGGCTACTGCTGGGAATCGCGCGCCGAGATCGCTCCCCATGTCGAACCCATCCCTGGCCCGACGACCGGGCACTTCCACCAGATTGCCACACACTACGACTGCTACATTGCTGTCAGCCTGCCCGAAGTGGACCCGGACACCAGCATGTACTACAATACCATGGCCCTGATCGGCCCGCAAGGGATCATCGGCACCTATCGCAAGATCCATGCATATATTTCAGAGCCGCGCTGGGCCCGCGACGGAGACCAGGGCTGGCCCGTCTGGGAGACGCCCCTGGGCCGCCTGACAGCCTGCATCTGCATGGATGCCATGTACTTCGAGTCAACGCGTGTCCCCGCGCTGCACGGAGCCGATGTCGTGCTCTTTCCCACCAACTGGGTCGCTGAAAAAAGTCCCAGCAGTTGCTGGATGGCGCGAGCCTTTGAAAATGGGGTCTACCTGATCGCCGCCAATCGCTACGGGCAGGAACGCGGCGTGCAGTTCAGCGGCGGAAGCTGCATCCTGAACCCCGATGGCTCCATTCAGGCGTACCTCGATAATGGCGAGGGCATCGTCTATGGCGAGATCGATCTCAGTCTCAGTCGTGATAAAAGCTGGGGCGCACCCGGCGAGGAGCCTGTGGGTGATCGCCTGGCGGACCGTCAGCCCGCCGAGTATGCCACACTGGCTCACAATACCTACCTATGGGAGCCGCTGCGCTATCATGGTCTCTATGG
>JALYVR010000055.1:0-6806 GCA_030853145.1 Chloroflexota bacterium
TGGTAATAGATCAGAGTCATTATTTGATCCACTAGCCTATGTCATATTGACCCAGTAGCTAGATGCAAAGGAAGCAAGCATGCGGACAACTGAGGTGAGGAAGACCCGTGAGTTGCGTTATTATTTCGCATTGGTGCTGCGGTGGGCGTGGTTTTTAGGACTCTGTATCCTACTAGGCGGGGTGGGAACATATGTCGTAAGTAAACTGCAAACGCCGGTGTACCGTGCCACCACCCTGCTCATCGTCGATCAGAAATCCTCTGGCGATCCTTATAGCAATGTGCTCGCCAATAACCAGTTAGTAAACACCTACATAGGACTCATCAATCAACCCGAGGTGATGCAGAGAGCCGCCAGCCAGGTGGGAGGAGTTTCAGCTACCAGCCTGGCCGGTCGTACACAGGTGGCAGCACAGACGGGGACGCAGATTATCGTATTGCAGGTGGATGATACAGATCCCGGCCGCGCGGCATTAAGTGCCAACGCGGTGGCCAACGCCTTCATCGATGTGCTGGCGCAACAGAACGTGGCCAGCACAAACGCCGTGCGCATCTTTCAACTTGCGACCCCTCCAGCGAATCCTGATCATCCACAGCCACTGTTCAATGGTCTGCTTGGCGCTGTTCTGGGGCTTATTCTGGCGCTTTGCTTCGTGCTGCTACGCGAGTTTCTTGATGACCGTATCCGCACAGTTGACCAATTTGAGTGGCTACCACAGGTGAGCATGCTGGGGACAGTTCCTCTGCAGAAAGCCGGGCCTGGGGATGGGTTATTGCTGGCGGAAGACAGCAACTCGCTGCCGGTGGAGGCCCTGCGGATACTGCGAACCAATCTGCACTTTGCGAGCGCCAGGCCAATGCAGAGTATCGCTATCGTGAGCTCGTCCTTCCACGAGGGCAAAACCACTCTGGCGATTAACCTTGCGCTCTCCCTGGTGCAAAGCGGCAAGCGCGTCTTGCTGGTCGATGCCGACCTGCGACATCCTACCATTCACAGCCGTCTTGGCCTATCAAACACCACTGGCCTCTCTGTAGCCCTGCGCGAGCATAGCTATAGCCGTGTCTTCTCGGCCGTGCCAGAGGTGCCAAATCTGCTTGTCTTAACCGCCGGCCCACCGCCTGCTGACCCAACAGAGCTGCTCGAATCTCCAGCTATGACTGAACTGCTGCACCCTACGCCTGTACTGGAGGCGCAGGTGGGCAAGGTGGATGTGACAGTGATTGATACGCCTCTTGCATTGAAGTTTGCCGATGTATCGATCATCGCCTCACTGGTTGATGGGGTTGTGCTTGTGACGCGCGCCGGGGTATCGCGCGAGAGTGCTCTCCTGCAGACGATCGCTATGCTCAAGCGGGTCAATGCCTGTATCCTGGGCGTCGTCTTGAATGGTGTCAAGAAGAGCAGGCAAGATGCGTCTCTGGAGAGCTACTACCGGCAACAGAACGAACTCCATGAGCGTTTTAGCGAGACGATCACCACCAACAGGCCGTTAGAACAAGGCAGGGAGACAGCCAGCGACGCGCTGGCTGCGGGTGATACGCAAATAGCCAGGGCGTTGAGCGTGCGCATCCCTGCTACTCCCACCCAGGACGACGATGCGTTGCTGCCAGAGGCAGAGGATGATGATCTGCTCGATACGCAAACAGTCAAGGTGCCGAGAGTGCGCATCCCCAGCTCTGACAAAGATTAGCCCTACTGAAATACATGGAGAAAACGTGAGAAAATTCTATGTTACGATAATTTCCCTCATCATTTTTGCAGCCGTAGTGCTTTCTACTGGGCTTTTTCTCCAACATCTTGGGAGCACACACACAACTCATATCATCCCAGCCTCCATCATCAGGAGAAAGGTAACAAGGGGAGACAAGTCAGCTTTTTTTACCGCAGGATTTCAGATAGATACAGCCTCAGACGCCTATAATGCGGCCAATTCTGGTATCCAACAAGCCTTTACGTATGGTGACATCCATGCGGAAGACTCGGACCTGGGTCGTACTTTCAAATCACTGCATATCAAACAAGTTGATGGCGGAATCTCTTCTTATCTCTACCAGTATGAGTGTCACCGCCTGTATCAACAGCATTTCCACCTCCAGCATTTCTGTAGTCAAGACTATCCAGGTATGGATCATCAGAGGCTCATCACGCTTGTCAAAGCAGAGATTGCCAGCGCCAAACGCACAACATTACGCGCCGGCTACTGGATACTTGACGACTGGCCTGGCGCGGATGAAGGAAGCGCGAAGTCGCTCCTACGAGAAATTACCAGCATCATTCATAGCGAAGATCCTGGTATAAGGAGCATTTGTGGTTTTGGAGCCGAATTGGGCGTCAATTATGAGGATCTTTTAAACCCGGCTGTTGTCGAGAATTACGCTCCTGGGGGGTGCGATATAGTAGGCATTTATATCTATTCTCAGTCTGTTACTGACCCTGGAACATCTGACAGCACATTCGACTGGTCTATGTCTACCCTCTTACCTCGGATGCTGAACGGGCTGAGTCAGCAGGGATGGGACCAGAAAAAGGTCCCATTGATGGGTATCGCGCAGGCCTGGGCCGGGATCAGAGCTGATTTCCCTGGCTATTATGAGATCGCTCCCACTGCCCAGGATATCGAAATGCAGAGTTTAAGTTTTTGTCAAAGCGGAGCGATAGGCATCAATTACTACGGCTGGAACGACAGTACCGTACGCAATATGCAGACGCCAGCCAATAATGCTCAAATCAAGCAAGGAGTAATCGATGGCATCAAGGCCTGTGAAAATTACTGGGGCTTCTAGTGCTCGCGTATCGCATGGCGCGCATTGCATGGCGCGTATCGCATGGCGCCCGCGAGGGGCGCCACTACACATAGATCCGTCGCGGGCGATCCCCTTCCCGCGTAGGGATGCGGCAAGCCGCATCCGTGTCTGGCCTCGCTTGCGCGGTCAGAGAGGAGGCCTCCCAGGCCCAAAGGCCAACCACACAGATGCGGCTTGCCGCATCCCTACGCGAGAGGGGTATGCCCTTCTTTAATCGCCTGCGCTACATAATTGGCCAGTATATGCAGGTAGTCGGTTCGACAGGTGAAGTGGTTGCCGGTCATAATATACGTTTCCACTTCACTACCTTTCGCGGCTACGATGTCGCGCCAGCCTACCCTGCGCCATAGATCTACTTCGTCCCACAAGAATGTCACTCTGCCGGGATAGGTAGCCGGCGTATAGGCGGCGGCAGACCACTCATAAATACCAGCCCAATCACGTCGCAACACCTCGGAGGAAGGCAGCTTCAAGCGAGCAAGGCCCTGGCGTTTGTCCCACTCACCAAGCTTGATAACGCCGCGCAAACGCGCATAATCTTTCACGCGCCAGAAATGAAACAGGGAGCGCATATGTTTATAGAGGAGAAACAGGTCTAGTTGTTTTCTAGCGCTTAAATGCAGCACCTTGCCAAGCAAATTGACGTTTCTGCGCAGCTTGCGTAAATGAGGCATGGCTGGATAGTCAGCGTCCAGGAGCAGGACTACGTCCACCTGCTGGCCGGCCTTGAGGAGTTGCAGTGTCATTTCATAAGCGATAAGGCCACCATTGCACCAGCCGCCTAGCATATAAGGCCCCTCTGCTTGAATAGAGCGCATGGTCTTAATGTGGGCCGCAACCATATCCTCGAAGCGGGGAGGGACGGCCAGACCGTCAAAATTGTATGGATCGAGCAAGTAAAATGGTTGATCTTCTCCGAGAGCTTTGGCCAGAGGATAACAATAGAAAATTTTGCCATTCCAATCTCCATGCAGATAAAAGAAAGGACGCTGTGTGCCAGCGGTTTGAATGGGTACCGCGCGCGCGCGCGCATGCACCTCTCCCGTCTGGATAGGCTGCGAGAGAACATCCTCTACATCGATTTCGGTCGCAGTATCTTTCTTCGGGAGGTCGCCGCGCAGGTACTTTTCGAGCAGCGCGCGCCTGGCTTCCGCAGGGTCTATGCTATGTGGCATTCCATCACGTCCTTTCTTTAGCTCTTCTGCAAGGCTCGTACTCCAACTCTATACTCAGGGAACACATCCTGGTAAAGTTGGAGAAGCTTATGACTCTCTGTCGCCCAGTTCAGCTCGTGTTGACTGGCGGCAAGGGCATTGCTGCGCATCTGTGCTCGTGCCTCTTCCTTGGCCAGCATTGCATTGATGGCGGCGGCGATAGCTGCCGGTTCAAGCGAGGAAATGACTTGTCCCACCTGGTAGGCATCGATCACCTCCGCAATCGCGTCAATTGGCGAAGCGAGGATGGGCACCCCCGCCATAAGATATTCAAAAAGTTTATTCGGCAAGCACAGGCGTAGATTGAGAGAATTATCTGGGGGAAAGATAATCAAACCTAGATCAGCGGAGGTGGTCCAGTTCAATAATTCGGCGTAAGGCACTGGAGGCAGGATCTTCACGTGTGCGGTCAAGCCCTCTTGCTCGATGAGCACCTGAAGTTCTGCTTGCGCTTCGCCCTTGCCCAGCAGGATCAGCATGATGTTGGGGTCGAGAAAACGTGCCGCACGCACGCTGCTATCTAGCCCCCGATCCTTCTTCAGGTTGCCTTGATAGAGAACGATCCGTGTTTCGGGACTCAGGCCGAGGTGCCTACGTAAACGATTGCTGGTAAGGGGGCGCTGATACGGGGGGATATTACGCAACACCACAGCCGGCCTGTCGCCAAAACGGCGCCGTATTTCTTGCGCCATTGGCGGTGAGGGAGAGATCACGGCCGAGCAGCGAGCCATCATCAGCTTAAGCACCTGCGTAGAGAGCAGATATACAAAATTCAAGCGCATCACTTGCTCAGTCACCAGGGGCATATCGTATAGCTCAAGGATGAGCGGCTTACGATGCACCAGGGCCGCAATATAACATGCCGGCAGAGCCGTCAGGTCGCTGGCATGGTAAATGTCATCTGAGGTCCCTAACAATGCAAATATCGCCAGCATCATTCTCATAACTTTGAATAATAGCCAGGGAATAGTGTGCGTGGGGTCATAATAGCGCGCAAGTCTGGCGGGCAAGGAGATATGTCTTACATTCACGTTTCTCATCTCCTGGTCCTGCGGCAGGACAACAAACTTGCTAGCCATATTTTTGTCATGTGAGGGCGAGGAAGTATGCTCAATATCGATGAGATTGACTGTGAAGCCCGCTTGTGCCAACGCCGTGGCGGCACGAATGGCGCGGATGTTTGTTCTGGCCGGACTCAAAACATGCAAACAGACCTTCATACATGGTATCCTTTCGCACACCATTCTTATTGCGCAGGAACAGAACGATTCAATGGAACACCCATCACATCCTCATATAATTGGATGAGCTTGTGACTTTCCTTCTCCCAACACAGATCATGCAGGCTGGCAGCGAGGGCATGCGAGCGCATTTGCCTGCGCGCCTGGGTATCGTTCAGCAACAGAGTGAGCGCCTGCCCAATCTCCTCTGGTTCTTGTGACCTCACTATGCGCCCAACCTGGTAGCTCTCGACGATCTCGACCACTGCTGCCAGCGGTGAGGCCAGCACAGGGATACCGGCCATGAGATACTCAAACAGTTTGTTAGGAAGCATCATCGGGACATTAGGCGAACCGGCGCGGTAGATGATCAGCCCTACATCAGAGGAGGCCGTCCAACTCAAGAGTTCCGCGTACGGCACCGCCGGCAGCATTTTGACGCGTTCCTCGACCCCTTCTTGTCTGATGAGCGCCTCCAGGTCTGGCCGGCCCTCGCCCTCGCCCATGAGTACAATGACACTATCAGCAGCGAGGAAACGAGCGGCTCGAATGATGATATCCAGTCCACGTTCGCGCGAGAGATAGCCCTGATAGAGCGCGATATGCGTATGCGCATCGATGCCGAGTCGTTCTCGCAACCTGTTACTGCTGATGGGTGCTTGATACGGAGAAAGGTTGCGCAATAACACGGCCTCTCGCCCTCCATAACGCTTTTGCAATTCGGCTATCAGCGGAGGTGACGGAGAAATGATAGCAGCGCAACGCGCGACGATGATCCTGACGACACGCACCGCCAGCGCATGCAAGCGGCGCCAGCGTGTCACCTGGGGAGAGACCAGAGGCAATTCGTGGGCGTCAAAGATCAACGGTTTACGACGCAGGAGTGCCGCGAAGTAACAGGCAACCAGAGCGTTATCCTCATGAGCATGATAGATATCGACAGGCGTACGTAGCAGGAGCACAGTCCCCCATAGGAAGGCGCGTGCCAGCTTAAGGAGGAAAAACGCTTTAAAGCGTGCCGGCGTGTTCCAACTCGACAAAAATATATGTTTATAGTGCAAACCGTCTATATGCTCTATAGGTGCTCGCGTGCGCTCTATCTCAATATCTATAATCCACACCTCACAGCCGCTTTGCGCGAGCGCGGAGGCTTCGCGCAACACGCGAGCGTCTGTGCGCCCCCTGCCCAGGACATGCATTCCGACTTTCAAGGCTTTTGTGCTTCCTTTCCGCTCCAGGATTTTTTGCTTGTCCGTGGTACCTGGCGTCTTTTCCATAGAATCAACTCCTGAGAACCCAGGGAACAATAACCATAGATGCTACCTGGTCTCATGGGTTACTACTCCGTCAAACTTCATTTGGCAGGATGACGGGTGCTCCCCCGACCAGCGTAGGGACCCGGCTTCGGCGTGTCTGGCTCGTGTGCGCGGCCAGGGGGGAGGCCTCCCAAGCCCAAGGGCCAACCATACCATGAGTTACCCCAAATTTTTCGAATGGGCGTTCGAGATCCGTTCGATCCCCTTCTCAAGCGGGGGTGCAAGGGGCTGCAAGCCCTTTGCCGGGGGGGG
>JALYVR010000055.1:6816-13422 GCA_030853145.1 Chloroflexota bacterium
TTTTTCTTCTCTCTTCTCGCCGCCTGCGGCGGCGAAGAAAAGGGGGAAAAAGCGGTTTTCGGGGACACCCCGAACCCCGGCAGGGACGCTCCGCTCCCTGCACCCTCGTTTTTTGAATGGGTGTTTCAAAAATTCGAGGTAACTCATGCTACGCGAATGGGGGAAATGCCCATCATTGTGCCGAATCTCTACGCGGAAGGGGGAAATGCCCGTCATTGTGCCGAAAGATCCTGAGCACGTTTATTCTCCCCAGCAAGATAAGCAACAGCAGATATGTGAGGAAGCCACAGGCCCACAGCAGGCCAATCCAGAGGCCCCTTACGTTGGCTGTTATGAAGTAACATGTGCCGTAAATACAACAGCCGGCCAACAATGCTACCAGAAAGCGACCAACCTCAAATGGGATGGGATAGATGCGCTGATTCACGATATACGCCAGCAGCGTCAGGAGAGCGTAGGCCACAAACGTGGCGATAGCGGCTCCCATGGCGCCATAGGCAGGAATAAGGACGAGGTTCAGACCAAAGTTAGCGCTAGCTGCAACGGCTGTGAAGATGGCCGTCAGCCAGGTTTTGCGCTTGATATTAGCCCCGACCATGAACATATAGTAAATGCCACTAAAAGCGATTGACTCGGCAACAACGGGAATAACCAGGGCCGCCGAGTGATAGCTAGTGGGAAAAAACACGTACAGCACCGCTGTTGCGGCCAGAGACAGCGCGAATGCCGCTACGAGTAAGAGAAAGCCGAACCAGCGAAAGACCATCTTGAACGTCTGAGCAGCATCGCGTTCCCTGGCAATGGTAAACATGGCCGTCGGCCACGCCAGGGTAAAAGGGCCGATGATGAGCGTCGAGATCACCGAGCCCAGGTTGTAAGCTACCGCGTAGCTGGCTGTCTCAGCGTATGTACCAAGATGGCTCAGCAAGAAACGGTCCGAGAGCTGCAACACCCAGGAGGCCAGGAAACTGGCCACCAGTGGCAGGCCGAACGCCAGCAGATTGCGCGCGATATCCAGCCGCAGCTTGATGCGGGAATACCAGAGTATGAGAGGACCGGTACAGATCACGATGCAGGCAGAGCCGCTCATCATACCCACAAGCGCTCCGGCGATACCCAGATGCAACAGGCCGATGCATACAATCGTCACAATGGCATTCACCACGAGATTACTGATCGATGTGATGGTAAAGAGCAAGGCCCGGTTCTCGGCTCGCAGCCATGCCAGAACCGGCACGGTCAAATTCTGTAGGAGAATACTCATGGCAACGAGAGGGATCAATCTTGCGAAGGAAGCACGCCCCAATAAGAGCGTGGACACCGCGTCGGGGAGCATGAACGTCACGATGATCAACGGAATGGCGGCCAACAAGAGTAATATATAGACAGTTGCTAATATACTGCGCCGGTCAGCGGCTGAGGTGAAATCGAAGTTGTACGTGCGGAAGAAGGCAGAATTCAGCCCCAATTGGGTGACACCGGCCCCCAGGCCAATAAACGTCACGAGAACAGCGAGCACGCCGTAGTCTGCGACTGACAGGTGCTGTGTAATAAATGGCGCCAGCACGAGCGATATCAGAGGAGCGCCGATGGAACCAAGCGCGTAGATAGCAGAACTCTTTGCCAGATTACGTAGCGCTGGCAGATAGCCCTGCACGCCCCCTGGCGTCGCTTCCTTCAAACCGCTTGTTTCCATGCTACTCTGTCTCTTTCAAGTCATCTTCTTCGCGTAACCTATCATCTCCTCGCCTGCTATTCACCTGGAGCAGCGGTTGGAAGAACGAGGCGCGCAGCAGGCTACGTTCGAGTGTAGAGGCGTTATGCTGTGTCGCCACGTAGTTCCTGGCAGCCTCTCCCATGTGACGGCGCAGAAGTGGATCATGACATAGACGTGCAAGTGCATCACTCATGGCGGTCGCGCTTCCTGGCGGTATGGCGATCCCCCGACCGTCAGCGAGCAAGCGAGCATTAGAGCGAGGAACGACCGAGGCCACGACAACGCAACCGGCCGCCATCGCTTCCAGGACAGCAACGGAATAGTTGGTGCCGCGCGTCCCGCTGTAGAGGAAAATATCCGTCATGCCAAGCAGCAAAACGACATCCTGAGGTGTTGCCGCTCCCCACAAAAGACAGCTTGCCGCCAGGTCATAGCGTTGAATATCGGCGCTGATCTGTGAACGCAATGGGCCATCTCCCGCGATCACGATGCGTACCCTGGCGCGTATCTCGGGATTGAGAGCTGCCAGCGCGTGCGCGATACCCTCTATCGCAACATCCAGACCTTTTTCTGGCGCGAGGCGGTTGATGAGCGTAATCACGATAGCATCCGCCGGGATGCCCTGCTCGCCCCGCGTTTTTGCCTGTGTCGTTCTAGCTGGTGGCAGAAAACGCTCAGCATCTACCATGTACACGTAGCGCATAATGCGGCTGGTATGCACGCTGAAGCCCTGGCGATACACATCCTCTACTTCGTCGCCCGCCACGAGAAAGAGATCGCAGTAGCGCGTGGCTATGCGGGCGAGAAAGTGCATCGAGGGCCAATGGATTACAGAGCGTATGCGCTCTTGCCACGGCGACTTGCGCATGGCAGCGGCTCGTTCTATGCGGAAAGCCGAACTGCCTAACAACGTAATAGAGCCGTGATCCATACAGACAACACGTGCGCCGGCCAATTTGCCCACAAGCGCGGCGAAAGCGCCAGTAGCAATGCCATCTTGTGGAAGAAGCAGGTCGTAGCCGGGCCTGTGCCAGAGAAGGGAGAGGAGCTTGCGCCCGCCAGTGACAACGTAGAGCCAGACAGCAGGGAAATGCCAGGGATGCGTGCCTCGTGACCAGAATTGTCTGATATCCAGGCCGGCGGCGTCTGGTCCTTTTGCGCGTGTGACATACGTCATCTGCCAGCGTTGTTGCATGGTCTTAGTCACGCCCGCCAGCACGCCACGTATGCCACCAGGAACCGGAAAGGCCGTCACCGGCACACAGATGCGAAGCAAGGAGGACGAATCCAATGGGCCAGAATGGACGGGGGAGCGCCGGAGCAGTGGCCTGATTGTGCGGTCACTGTATGACCTGAAATGACTCCACATCTGGCAATACCAACGGACTTCTGGCTCCCTTTGATAGCCCTTCCAACGCGCGGCCCACTCCCCGAAACGTGCATCTCTAGAAGAGTCAGCGAGCGCCTCCAGGAGCTGGATATGCAATGCATGTTGAGGTGTCGAAGCACGAGAGCGATAGAGGAGATCACAGCGCGTCCAGGAGCCTGTATCAAACGCATCAAGCCAGGCATCCAGCGCATTGAGGCCCTGCGCTAGCAGTTTTTCGACCTCCTGATTGTGCGCACACAGAGCGTAGTCATACAGGCCAAGCAGGCCCAGGAGATGACCGTGCAGGATATGGGCCGCTGGATAGACAGCGACCTCCTCAAAAAAGCGGCCCGTGTCGCCTGCAGGCGTGTGAATGCCGCTGTCGAGAATATCAAGCTGGAAGGGAGAGAGCGCCCGCCGGGCGGCATGTAAAAATGTTGCCTCGCCTGTCAACTGGTAGGCCCTTGTGAGCACGGAGAGAACCATCCCTTGAACTGACGCCGAGAGGAACGGGCCGGTTGCATAATATATTGGTCTGGCTAAAGGAACGGGCCAGCTACCTGCCCTATTGGGGAGACGGGACTCGTGTGCCAGGAGCCAGTTCGCTCGCCTCAAGAAAGCAGCGCTCTCCTCGCGTTCGCCCCCGGTGAGATACGCGTTCCAATGGATCAGCGCATGCAGCGTGATCGATGAAGGGTGCCGCACGGTAGCATTTCTACTCTCAGCGGAAGTCATATCCAGCATATTCACCAATGTTGATCTATCAAGAGGATAGAGCTGGCACTTTTGCATTCCATTCATAGACGGTTGCCGTTATCCTTCTCTTCCCTGGAATACACTGAAGGTACGACTACTGGTGCGGCAATTACGGCCAGGATGAGCCAGGCAACGGCGGCCAATGGCGGAAGCGTCCAGCCGTTAATTGTGAGACAATTGAAGCTAAAGGCAATGATCGCGGCCAATGCCGCGCCATACAGTGGACGTGCCTGCATGGCTACGCGGCGCCAGTTCTTGAAAGCCTGCCATAACAAGGTTCCAAGCAGCGCGAGAAATGCCAGCAGGGTTGGCAGTCCGGCCAGCGCAGCAATCTCCAGATAGGTATCGTGAGGGTGTGAAAGAGGGATATATTGCAGTGGTACACGATAAGGCTCAGCCCGTTCTACATAGGAAGTAAGACCTAAGCCGACTCCATTCAAAGGATGGGCCAGAATGACTCGTAGCGCGGTTTCCCACGCGCCTAAGCGTAGTCGAGCATCTTGCGAATCAGTGAGATGCTCCAGAAAAACGGCTCTCTGGTGCGGAAACACAACAAAGATACTCGCGATGGCAGCAAAAAGCAGGATGGCAAACCAGGCGTGGCGCGCGCTGCGTGTGGATAGGAATAATAACACAATCATGCCCATCCCCAGGGACAGCCAGGCGGCGGTCGAGTACGTGAACAGCAGCGCAAGGAGGATGACAATGATCTCTCCTAGATAGAACAGCCTGGCCAGGCGTGAAGGCGTGGTTACTAGCAGGCCGATAGGTATGAAGACAAGCATAGCCAGAAATGTCCCGTTCCAGTCGGGATTGCGCAGAAACGAGCCGACGCGGTTGGCCCCGTCTCCCAACGCGAAATTATTGACCGATGAGAGATAGTCCCTGGTGGCTGCTGTTTCTAGCAGGAAAACTCCGGTTAGCGCTGCAATGATGGTATGGATGGCGATGAGTGCTGCGATCAGCGCTATGATGCCAAACATGCGCCGGGCAAGGGAACGATGCTGGCCAATGAGCGTGCCGAGGACAAAGAATAGCATAGGCGTGAAAAATATTTGCAGGTAATAGACCATGGCCTCTGGCATAAGGACGGCCCAAAGAATAGGCGGCGCCGCCAGGATCAGCAGCAGCCCCCATAATAACCAGTGATAAGACACGGGCAGAGAACGGCTTGCCAGGCGTTCCAGGAGCACTGCGATACACGCTAGAAGCGCAATGGCTGTAGAAAAAATCGGGAAACGGATGGCTATAAGTTGATGCCAATCGATGAGTATGCTGACGACGAGGGCTATGGCTACGACCCATTCGTAGCGATGCGCTGCGATCAGCCAGCAGAGGCAGATGAGCAGGGGGATAGCCGCGATGGCGAGCACGAGTAGTTTGGTGCTCACGAGCAGGGTTGTGATACTGGCGGCCAGCGTGATCACAATCGCCACAAGCACCAGCAGGACTTTGTCGGACCAGAGCCAGCGCATGGAAAGAGGCGCCACTTTACCGCGTTGCATGGTCTGTCTCCTGCTCCAGGTGCGCCGCCAGTCGTCTCAATCCCTCTTCAAGAGGGATAGTGGGCGTGAACCGGTATGTGCGTGAGAAGGGTTGGGGGTCAATGACAAACTGGATGTATTCGGCTGTCGTATGCGCGTGGTGGATCTGTGGCACCAGGCCAAAGACAGTAGCCGCGTGCTGCACGAGCTGGTTGATCGTCTCGCCGCTCCCCACTCCCAGGTCGATGCAGCGGACATCCCCAGGTGGCGAGGAGTTCAGGACCGCCATCAGAGCCTGGATCGCATCATCGATGTACATGGCATCGATGAAATTCTCACCATCGCCGCTGATGGTGAACTGCGGGTTGCGCTCAAAGCGAAAGCGACGCACAAGTTTCGTGTACAGTTTGTGCGCTGGCTCGTAGGGTCCATAGGCTCCGAAAAAGCGGATGATCGTCGTATGGGCAGGGGTGCCATGATGGAGCGCGGAGGCCCGGATATACTGCTCGGCCGCCAGCTTAGAGATAGCATAGGGCAGCGTAGGGCAGACGGCCGATGCTGGCCCGACCAGGCCGCTAAGTCCAACATACACCGCTCCCGATGAGAGATAGACAAAGTGCTCGCATGTGCTGCTCTGCAGGAGATGGAGCAGGCCAATCGCGTTCGTGGTGAGATCGTGGATGGGGTGTTTGATAGAATCAGGAATAGAAGTATTGCTGGCAAGGGCCAGGCAGCAGTCGAAATCTCGCCCCACCTGCGTCATGGCCTGCTCAACCTGTTGCTCATCGGTGAGATCACAGGCGAGCGGCTGGATATGCTGGAGCTGGTAGGCCTGGAGGAAGCGCAGAAAGTTCGTATTGCCGGGCCGGTAGATTGCTACGACCTGCCAGGAACGGGGTGTAGCCAGAAGCGCATTCCGTCCCAGGAAACCTGCCGCTCCTGTCACAAGTAGGCGCATCACGATTCTCCTGTCATCGTCTGGTAGCGTTGGCGATAAAACTCTACAGTTTTCAGGAGTCCTGCATCGAGAGTGACCTGTGGCTCAAATGGGACCAGGCTTTTGAGCAGGGTGATATCTGCCTGGTGACGGCGCACATCGCCGGGACGGGGCTGCCGGTGTTCGGTGGGGATCGCGCGTCCCAGAATATGTTCTATTTTTGTCTTGAGAGCCATGATACTGATTTCCTGGCCAGAACCGATATTCACGACGCGCCCACGGGCTTCGGGACACCGGTAGATTTGGAGCGCGGCCCGCGCTGTATCAGTAGCATAGATATAGT
>JALYVR010000616.1 GCA_030853145.1 Chloroflexota bacterium
ACTCAGAACTGGTGCAAGTGCTGCATCGCCTGCTTCAGCCAGAGCAAAGGCCATCTTTGAACGTATCTGCTCCTCAAGCCGCGTGTCAGCGAGCATCTCTAGGATTTCCGCCTGTTGGCTACGTACACCCAGTGCAACGAGAGTTTTAGCACAGGCAGCGCGAATCGAGACTTCAACCGTAGGATCAACAATAAGCGAAGCAATGGCTCGCGCGGTAGACTGGTTACCGACGAATTGAAGCGCATGGACACTATGGGCGCGGACCGCCGAATCAATATGTCGTTGGGTGATCAGCGAAAGTAGAGCAGGCGCAACCTCACGATAACCACGCACGGTAAGCGCGTTCAGAATACCTCCAACAATGATAGTATCTGTTTCAGGAGCAGTAAGCAAGGCCAGCAAAGACGAAAGCGTTTCTGTATCTCCCAGCAGACCAATGCTCGTTGCAAGGTCGCTACGCACATGGTGATCAATGCGCGCATCGGCAAGGAACGGCAGCAACATACTGGCTATAATGGCATCCCCCACCTTGCCAATTTGGGAAGCCGCAAGCCCTGCTTCGAACGCATCAAGATGCGAGTCTGTAACCAGTTCCAGTAATCGGGGAAGCAAACTACGATCTGCAAGTTTATCAACAGCTTTCCTTATACTTATGATCATAGAAATAGGAATATGTGCTTCCTCTGGTAAAAATCCATATTGCTCAATAAGAGGCGCAGCCAGGAAACGCCCTCCATATTTTCCTAGAGCGTCAATGATACATATCCTGAACGCCGGTGTGTTGTTGCGGTTCCTGAGCAGATCAAGGAGTCGCCGGTTGACATTGGTATCCACCTCCCCCTCGATACGCCCGATCTCTGCCAGGCTCTCGGCGATATGTTGTTGGGTCAGGAGGTACTCTTCTGCAAGTAATCTCTTAAAGAGCAATTCAGCAGTCGTATTCCACAATTCAGGCTTCTCAAGCGTCGGGCCGGTGGCCAGGCAGCGGCCGGCCAGAATAAGCTTGCTGGAGAACATATCCTCCGGGATTTTGCCCTCACCGCCAGGAGTCAGGAGATCTTCCAGCAGCAGGCTGGCATCGCGCGTTTGCCCGGCATAGAGCAGGATTACCTCCTCCCACCAGGGGTCAGCGAGATGTTTCAGGAGTTCGGAGAGATCATAGATGTGCTGTGCAGCGAAGTACTCCTGGAGCGTTAGATGCAGGAAGCCATAGAGGCCCTCCGCCTGTTCGCGCAGTAGACCATTATCCCCACTGATATCGAGCAGCACATCCCTGGCCCGCTCCTCCGGTATCCTGATCCTGGGGAGGAATGCAGCAATCATTGCAGTGATCTGCTCTTCAGCGATATAGTGGCGACCCTGCGTATGCATCTGCCAGGCGATCTCCTGGAGGAGGTGTTTCTGCTGGTCGGGCTTGAAGCTGCGCGGGCGCTTGATCGAGCGCTCCCCGTCCCATTTAGAGAGCAGCAGATCAACACATTTCTGATACAGCCCGGCGCGCCGCGTTGGCAGATCGACATCTTGTTCATAGGTCACGGTAATCAGTGTCAGCAGTAGTGGATTAGCGGCCAGGGTGAGCAGGTGCGGATTCTTCTGCAACTCTTGCAGCAGGGAGGACGCATAGCCCCGCCGCGCCTCAAGCGGGTGGTGCGCGAACCAGTTGTCGATGAAGCACTCTATCTCCTGCTGGCGGAAATCCAGCACGTCCAGTTCAGTGAAGGCATGCAGCCTCCTGCCCAACCGGTAGCCCGCCTTGCGCGCCGTTACCACAACCCACGGGCAGCGATTTGCCAGTCGCAGCGCCTCCTCTACAACGCGTCTATACGAGGCATCCGCCGCCTCGACACTTTCGCCAATCGCCGCCTCATCCAGCGCATCTAGCAGCAGCAGGATGTTGCCCTGTGCCACCTGGTCCTTGATGTACGCCAGGGCCTCTTCTTTAGAGATATCGTAGTGCTTGTAATCGCTGGCCCAGGTAGCTGCCGCGAACGTTAAAAGATCGTCGTCACCGGAGGCCGCGAAGGCATTCAGGCGGATATACAGAGGCACAGCGGGCAGATCAAGGAGCTGGTTCTCGATTGATTTCGTGGCCAGGTATTTCAGCAACGTGGTCTTCCCCGCGCCCGGATCACCCAGAATGATACAGTGATTGTACTTGCGAATGGCCACCTCCGGGTCCATGGCCGTCGTGAAGCGCTCTTCAAGGAAGCGCTGCTTTTGCTGCATCAATGCGTGTGGATCTTGAGATGCAGATTTCCTGGAGGCGCTGTCTCCCACATTTTCGTGCAACTGCACGCGCACATAAATATCTGAGATCGGTAAATGATAGCCCATCCCCAGAACTTGCAGCCGCGTGATGGCTTGATCGTTCAACAATGCCTGCCGATAGCGCTCAGCGATAGGCGAACGCAACGGCGTTTCAACAGAAGGAGTCTCCTCTTCGTCACGAGGCACTTCCGGTACTAAAGGAGACTCGTCTGGTCGTGCCTCAACCGCGAGGACTTCTAACGCTAATGGAGTACTCAGCACCTCATCGATAGCTCGCGCTACTCTGACCCAATTTTCATCCCGTTGACTCGAATTCATGCCTGAGAGAGGCCTCCGCGGTTGATTGACAAATTGATAGGGAGCCAGCGGACTATCCTCATACCGGCATGGACTCAGCAGCACAGGTAAAATGGTGACGCCTTCCGACCTGACGGCCTCCAGCAGGGACGGTAACTCAGTTTCATTGATGAAGTCTGAAGCCAGGAAATCTACGCTGACAAGCAGAACTGCCACCCGCGCGGATTGCATAGCCTGCTTGATCTCTGCCTGCCACTCGGCCCCCGGCCTGATCATGGTATCATCCCAGAGATCAATGCGTTTATCACGCACTCCCGGTGCCAGGTGAGTCTGAAGCCGCCTTAAGTAGCGAGCATCCTCCTGGCTATAACAGATAAAGACCCTGGTGCGTGCCGGTGGAGAGGTTGTCATTGGTTACTTGCCTTTATCTTCCTTTGATAGCATTTCCGCGCTGGACATGCCCCACATGACGGCTCCCTCCCCTAAATCCGCATGCTTGATACACAAGCAAGCATGCTCTTTTCAAGTTGATTGCTACCTGAAAGAGCGTTGAGAGTGCGCAGAGAGCAGCCAGATAGAAAATGCCTGCTAAGTATACAAATAGGCCTTTCTATTGTCAACTAAAATCACATTGAATATTCGGGATGGACCTCATGCCGTAGGGCGAGGCAGGCCACGCGCTACGGATTCGCCATGTCCTGTTACATCTCGGCAAAAGAAAAAGTGTATAGTATGTATAAGTTCAAATAGCATTTTCAACATAGCGTCATGAAGCAATATCTAGATGGAGGTCCAATGAACACAACATCAATAGCGTTAGAGTTGTACACAGTGCGCGATGAGACCGCTCGTGACTTCGCGGGCACGCTACGCCGGGTTGCTGAGATGGGGTATCCCGCCGTAGAATTCGCGGGCTACGGCGGTCTCGCTTCCAGGGAGATGGCCGCGCTGTTAGCCGAAACGGGACTGCGGGCGGCGGCTACGCATGTCGCGCTGGCCGTGCTGGAACAGGCCCTTGAGCAGGCCATTAGCTACTGCCTCGACATCGGCTGCTCCCTGCTGGTGATGCCCTGGCTGGCCCCTGAACAGCGCAGCGGC
>JALYVR010000617.1 GCA_030853145.1 Chloroflexota bacterium
GCCCATGCCCGATACGTCCACCCCAGAGTACGCGGAGACGCTGCTTCCTGCCATCGATGTCCCCATGTCCGACGCGCCCGGCGAACTCGCCGATGCGGCGATGGGGCTTGTACATGCCAGTCCAGACAACCAGGACCTTCCGTCAGGGCTGACATACGCGAAGGACTATACCACCCAGGAGGAGATGACCCACCGGCTGCGCCACCTGGCGACGCTGATCCTGGGGCTGGATGGGAAGGTGCCGGTGAACGAGCAATGAAGCGCATTCGCATCGAGGGCTACATTCGCGAGGGCCAGCAACACCTGGCCCAGGAAGACGCCCGGCGCGAGGTGCGCGTGACCGTGATTCGCGGCGGAGCGAGCATCAATGGCTACTACTACAACGAGGCCACCCTGCGCGCTATCGGCGGCCTGCTGGAGAACGCGCACGCCTATGTCGATCACGCCAGCTCCGACGCCGAGAGCGTGGCCCGCTCGGTGCGCGATATGGTTGGCTTCTATCACGCGCCGGCCTTCGTCTCCCCACAGGATGGGGGCGGCGAGCAAGGACGCGTCGATGCCACGCTGCATATCCTGGAGTCGGCTGGCTGGCTGTGGAGCATGGTGCGCGAGGCCTGCCTGCTGGGTCAGCCGGCGTTGATCGGCCTCTCCATCGACATCTTCGGCACCTGGCAGACGCGCGAAGCCACAAACGCCGCACCATCTCCAGCATCCAGGCGCCCGCTACGCGAGGTGACCAATGTGCTGGCCCTCAATTCGTGCGATATCGTGACCCGCCCAAGCGCTGGTGGCGCCTTCCAGCGCATTCTACAGGCGGCAGGGATGCCCTACATAACCCCACAAGGAGAAACCCCCATGCATGATTCCCTGGAGATAGCTGACAGCGGCGGCTTCTGCGAACTCGCCGCGCCAGCGACTCCCCCAACGCCCGCAACTTCCTCGACGAGCGATCCCGCCTCTCCCACGACAGCCTCGCCCGCTATCCAACGCGTGTGGGAGCAACAGATGCATTCAATGCTGGACGAACTGCGCCAGGAACGCGCCCAGCTTGCCCTGGAGCGCAGCTTACACGAGGCCAGCCTGCCTGAGCCTGTGAAGGAGCAGGTACGCACGCGCTACCAGGGCCGCGTCTTCGAGATGGCCGAACTTGAGCGCGACCTGGCGCTGAGCCGGCAGATGATGGCGGATCTAGCGGCAGCCGGCATGGTGCGCGATCACGGCTATGCTAAGCCGGAGATCGGCGCGCAGATCACCGAGGCCGAGAAGATTCAAGCCGCCTTCGACCGCATGTTTGATCTCGACATCGACAGCACGCGCCTGGGCAACGTGCGCGGCTTCAGCAGCATCCGCGAAGCCTACGCCCGCGTCACCGGCGACCCCTCGATCGCGAGCTTCTCCGAGCACTCCACCTTGGGCAATATCCGTGTCTCCGAGCACGCGCCACTCATGCGCATCTCAGAGGCCGATACCACCACAGCCTCCTTCAGCTACCTGCTGGGCACCTCTATGAATAAGCGCCTGCTCAAGGACTACCAAGCCTGGCCCGCCGCCTGGCAGCGCTTCTGTAGTATCGTGCCCATCCGCGACTTCAAGCAGCAGACCCGCGTGCGCCTGGGCGCCTTCGGCAGCCTCTCGACGGTCGCGGAAGATACGGCCTACACCAGCATCTCGCTCACAGATACGGCGGCGACCTACGTGCCCACGAAGCGCGGCAACATCGTGACAGTCTCGCGCGAGACCATCGTCAACGACGACCTGATGGCCATCAAGCAGATCCCAACCAAGCTGGCGGTAGCCGCGGCCTACACGCTCGCCGAATTCGTCTACGCCTTTCTGTCCGGCAACCCGACGATCTACGACGGCTCGGCACTCTTCACGACCGCCGCCCCCCACAACAATCTGGGAGCGACCGCGCTCTCGACCGCCGCCATGCAGGCCGGCGTCACCGCTATGCGCGAGCAGGCCAACTTCGCGGGCAAACGCATCGGCCTGCGCCCGCACTTCCTGATCGTGCCTCCGGAACTCGAATGGACCGCCATGGTCGTCACCAAGTCGGCCGGCGTACCTGGCTCCCCCAACAACGACATCAATCCCATGATGGGCTACGTCACCCCCATCGTCTCGCCCCAGCTCAGCAGCGCCACACAATGGTTTATGGCCGCTGACCCCGTGGAGATCGATACCATCGAGATCGGCTTCGTCGGCGGCCAGGTCAACCCTGTGCTCTTCATTCAAGATCAGCCGCTCTACGGCCTGAACTTCACCCAGGACGCCATCTCCTACAAGATCCGCCACGAATACGGCGGCGCCGCCGTCGATTTCCGCGGCCTCTATCGCGGCATCTAGAAAGGTCTCTCTATGACCGGCTATATGAACAACGATGGCTCCGAACTGGTGGGCGCGCTCAATCCCTCCGGGATTGGGCAGGCGCTGCAGATAGATGGTTCCGGCAACCTCAAGACTACGGCGACCTTGAGCGCCGCTTCCCAGCAGAACGTGAACCTGAATCAGGTGAACGGCACGACGCTCGGCCCCGCCAACGCCGTGCTCACCGAAGCCAACATCCAGAACTTCATTCGCAGCGGCCAGGGCTTCAGCACAACGACCGGCAAACTCACGTCGGGCGGGACCATCACGACCGGGCTGTCGATCTTCAATCCCAATGCCTCCGGCAAGACGCTGCTGGTCTTCAGCATACGCGTCGCGGTAGGTAGCTCCAACTTCCACACTATCGGCCTCACGACGACCGACCCGGCCCTGGGCACGGCCGCGACCATTGTGAATAGCAAACCTGGCGGCGCGAGCAGTATCGCCTCCACCAGCTATGCCAATACAGCGGTCACCCCTGCTGGCAGCACGTTCGATACCTTCCAGGTGATCGCCAGTTCCATGACTGAGGCCCTCACCAACGGCGCTATCCTGGTTGTACCGCCCAATAACGGCGCCGTCCTCTACGTGGCGACGGCCACAAACAACTGGATCGCCTCCATGAAATGGCTCGAAATCTAGTCCAGAAAGGAAACATCCTCATGCTCGACATCCTCGAATTCACCTACGGTCGCTATAACGGCGGCACGGTCGCACCGGTGGGCAGCTACCTCAACCCGCGCACGCTCTGCATCTTCCAGACGGCCAGCGATGCCGCCCTCCCGCTCGATGGCACCTTCTGCCGCGTGGACGCATCGGGAACGCAGACCTTCGCCACCATCGCCACAAACCTCAACGCGCTGCTCGGCACGGGGTACACTGCCGCCAGCTTCCACGCTTGCGCGGGCGGCGATAACATCGTCTCCCCCGGCTCCGGGGCCGATGACGCGTGATCATCAGACGCGGCATCATCCAGGCGTTCAGCCCGACCACGTATACCGCCTCAGTCCTGCTTTTCGAGGCCACCTCCAGCTTCCTGCAGGGGGTACCCATGGCCAACCACATCGATGGCACCTCCGGCCTGGTGGGCGCGCTCTGCGCTGTGCTCTTCTTCGATGAGCAAAACCCGCAGGATGCCGTGGTGATCGCCACTTTCGCCAATGGGAGCAGCGGCCTGCCTGCTCCCCCGCCCGGACGCCTGACCTTCGTGACTGGCCACCAACAATTCAACAATATCGCCATTGCCGCCGGCGCCACCTTGACCTTCACGCTCGTGGGTGGCAACATCCCCTCTGG
>JALYVR010000618.1 GCA_030853145.1 Chloroflexota bacterium
GCACAAATTCAAAATAGGTCGAACCCAGGCGCAGAAACGTACCCAGGAATGGCTGAAATGTGGCCACAGCTTACCCCCTTCCTGTGCCTGCCGCGGCCTTATGCAACCAGCGGAGATCAAGCACTGTCATATCATCGCTCCCTGGAAGCGTGAGTAACTGCTGTACGCGAGCCTGCAAGGCAGCATCATCAAGATTGGCCAGCGTGTGCCCAATAGCCTGCAAGCCATCCGTATGCACTATGAGACGCTCTATGGTCGTAAGACCAATATTCCAGGTGGTAAGTGAGCCACGCAGGCCACACGCGGTAGACCACTGCCCCCCCTGCTCTTCTTCTCCTCCCAGGGTGATGTACTGGTCCGCCGTGATAAAGACGCGGGCGGTGACATTGCCCATCCAGCAAAAAAAAGCCTCGGTCGGATGCGACACGCTGAGATCAGTAGACCAGGAGGCGCAATCGATACGGCCAGCGAAAAAGACGGCACCGCTCCCATAGCTATCGCGCAGTTCTGCAAGTACCTCACCCACCAGAGCGGGCATTTCGGGAGAAAGTGGCAGGCGCAGCAGATGCGTGTGGGCGTCGCGCGCCCAGGCCAGCATATCGGTATGCAGGTGGGTGGCGCTGGCTGTGAGCGAGAGGTCCGCTGGCGTCAAAGCACACAACCACTTCACAAGATGAGTTCCCAGATAGTGGGCGGCGAAATCGCCCCTATAAGAACTCCCCACGCCATCGCAGACGCAGAAACACAGCGAGGAACCATCGCGCTGGACCCACATCTGCACATAATCCTGATTCACCAGCGCCTGTGCCTGCGACTCCTGGCAGCGTACTGAAAGCAGGCGCAGGCTGAGGGCATCATTGATGGTGGCACAGGTAAATGTATCGCCCTCCTGCTGTGTCTCAACACAGCGATCAGGGCTATCACCGGTTGCAGGTTGCATTACCATTCTCCCAACGATTACTTCAACTGCGTTGCCGTCGAAATGGCAAAAGCCAGACGTACCAGCTCTATATGCGTGCCTGGAAAGAAGAGCGCGGCGCCCGGCTGCAAGTGGTACCCGTAGTTATTGATATTCTGGCAATAGGTTTCTGGCAGGGGTGAAGAAAGACGGAAAAGCAGCCTGGCATAGTCATTAGTCAGTTGCTGCGGCCTGGCAACACCACTCCAGTGATGCCAGTCATGCACAGATGCGCGCAGCATCTTATCCGCGACATACACGTTTTCTACCAGTACTGGCCCATCGGACACAGTCATTGACTGGATACGCCGCACCACCGGCGTGGGATCACTGGCAGTAATTAACGCGTCAGTCAGGTGGCACACGAGGGGAGCTGGACCAGCCTGAAAGTGCGTCAGATGCTTCTGTAAGAGCATCTCGATAGCCTTGAAGCCAATCGTTGTATCGGTCTCACCGCCCGCGCTGATCACAGGCACCCCATGCTTGACTAACTCTGGCAGGTCGCGTATGCCATCTAACACATCAACCACCGTCGTGCTATAGGCAAAAATGGCTACTTTGTAGCGCCGCTGGACGATGCCATCGCGTATCGAGCGCCGCACCATATCTTTGATGGCCTCTTTCAATGCCTTATTCACAATGTCCATTCTGGTTGTGCCATTGCATGGATCATTCATAGAGTGACTGGCATCAATGAGGTAAACAACAAGCGCGGGAGTGAGAGATGTCGCGGGTTGCGTGTAGAGCATGCCACTCATCCCAGAGGCCTCCTCTTTATGTATTTAGCGGGTCCACCTGGCAGATACCCATCGGGTAAGATATATAAAATATGGTTCCTTTTCTACTTGTCTACTTGAATAAGCATACCACATTCTGCTATACTTGCTAGAAGACTTTTGCTGGTAAAGATGGCGTATTCCTTCCCGGAGGGAACACATGGTATCTACTCGCACTTTTGTTTGTCATAATATCAATGAAGAGGCCCCCCACGACGTTCAGGCGCTGGATCAACTGCTGTACAGACTACAGGAGGCAGGCGCTGATGTCAGCATGTATAAGGGGCATACAACTGACACAGGCTTTCTACCATTTCTTAACCAGGAGTTGCCGACCTGTCAATGGTTTATCCTCCTACAAACCCCTGAAGCGATAGGCATCCACCAGGTGGAGATGGCGGTGCAGACAGCGTTGAAGCTCGTTGAACAGGGGCATATGCAGGAAGCCGTGCGCTTTATTGTCAGGCCCACCGAGCAGCAGGAACTTCCAGCGAGCTGGTCTATGCTGACAGCCTTTGATGCCACCTATGACTACCCACGAGCCATGGAGAAGCTGTTGCTGTCTCTCGCTATTACCAAACCGGCGCTGGCCGTCACCACGCTTGCACCGCCGCCACTCCCCCGTTTCAGCCAGGCGCCATCGCCTGGATATGATCGACCACCAGCTTCGCCTTCAGGCTGGTCAAAGTTTAAAACAACGCTCCAGAATATCCAACAGGGAGACGTAGACGGGCGCAGGAGGCTGATTATGATCTTTACCGTCCTGCTAGTTATCACGTTACTCGCCTCAGTGCTAGGTGTATTCGTTCTCAATCGCCCAGCAGCCACCAGGCCGGCGCCGGTGGGTAGGCCGGTCTATGGCCATGTCTACTTCTTTAGTACCGGTTTTACAGGCGACCAAAATATAACCGGCATCTGCGATGGCATACAACTCAACCTGAGCAACCTGAAATCGCCGGCGCCGGGCAATAGCTATTACGCCTGGTTGCTACCTGACAAGAATGACTTTAGCGGCCTCATACAATTGGTAGGAAAGCTCACTCCTGCCAACGGAAGCGTGCAATTTAGATACGCGAGTCCAACACACGCGAATCTGCTCGCTACCGATAGTCGCTTCCTGATTACCGAGGAGAGCGCTACTATCGTACCCGATAGCCCATCCGCTAATAAGGCGCTCTGGCGCTATTACGCGGAGATCCCGCAGGCACCCAACCCTAACGATACCACTTTCCACTACAGCAATCTCAATCACCTGAGACATCTGCTGGCGCTTGATCCAAAACTGCACCTGCTCTCACTTGAGGGTGGCTTAAATATCTGGTTTTTCCAGGATGTGCGCAAAATCCTTGAATGGGCGAACGCGGCGGCCGGAACGGGTCAACTCCAGCCACAGCTTATGCACCGGCAGTTTATCAGGATTCTAGACTACTTAGATGGAGTTAACTATGTTCACCTGGATGTGCCAGCGGGAACGCCGATCGTGGCCGACCCACAAATAGCACGCGTGCCGCTGCTGACACTCGATCCGGCCAACGAGAACCCACCAGGCTATATTCACCATATTGAATTGCACCTGCTGGGGTTGACCGATTCGCCAAATACGACAAAGGAGCAGCGCGAACTGGCCGGTCAAATAGATATAGAGCTAAACAAAGTGAGGGTCAATCTTGAGCAGGTGCGCCAGGATGCCAGCAAGCTGGTGAACATGACCAACGCGCAACTGCTCGATCCTGCGAATCTCCCGACGATTGATGACCTGGTGAGCCAGGCCAATATCGCTTTTGTCGGCCAGGTTGACCCGACTACCGATTCACGCGTTGGAGGCGCCACCTGGATCTTCGATCACATGCAACAACTCGCGCAACTGACTGTCACGCAGTACACGGCGTAAACCCGCTGCTCGTAGGGCGCGGCTGGTCCCGCCCATC
>JALYVR010000056.1:0-7581 GCA_030853145.1 Chloroflexota bacterium
ACAGTATACAGCATAGGGGAGCGGCTGTCAAGAGACAAAGAAAGGAAACAGTTCGATTCAAGCTAGTGGCGGAATTTCAATCTCTTTTGGAAATTGTGCATATCCCGCAGGCACTTCGAGATGCTGATCCGCTGACAGATTCATTGAATCTTTGTGGTTCTCATAGTACAAAGCCTCTCGGCGTAGCTCAAAGGACTCCACCAGGGCCGCAGCGCAATGTCGAATCCATTCAGTCGCTCGAGTTATGCCGGATTTCTGTTAAGGATAAGATATTCCCATCCAGATCGCTGAACCACGCAATTTTATTGCCATCAGGAGCGGTCCAGATTCCCTGCTCATCTTGTGAGAGACCTGGATAGCGATTGAAGATGACGCCCCGTTTCTGCAACATCTGCACCGCTTCATGGATATCAACAACGTGCCATCCCAGCACAGTATGCCCCGCCGGAGTGAGCGTCTGGACTTTTTGGATACGCAGCATCGTCCCATTGGCTTCAAAGACCAGGGCAAAGGGGGTATCCTCCACCAATCGCAATCCCAGCACCTCGCTGTAGAATACCCTGGCTTGCTCTGGCTGTGTCGTGGCGATGAAGGCGATGATATCATTGTGAGCGAGCATTGCGCGCACCTCCTCAGGAAGCTCCTGCTCCATGACTCGATCTTTCTCTAATGTTTCTTGCTTCTGACCAAAACAAAAACAGAGTCCATCAGGGGCGCGTAAGAAAAATACTCGATTGGTGTGGCCCTCGTGAACATCCAACCGTATGGGAGAAATGTCAAGTTGCTTGTTTTGCAGTTCTTGGAAGAGAACCTCTACTGCACTGACGGAAAGATAGCAACTATGGTCCTCTGGATTTCCCCCATTCTCTGCCAATCCCATCGTGACCTGATCGCGTTGCAAGAGAGCCTCCTTAAAAAGGGTGTCTTGTCGCGCAAGAATGGTAAAGCCCAGAGACTGTTTATAGTAGGAAATAGATTGTTCTATATCTCGCACCGGTAGCTGAAGAGGGTCAACATTCCCAATGGGAAAAATGCCAAGCAACCGGCAGTTATTATCGTTCATAGCATGCCTTTCAATGGTGGAAACGTCTGCTGCGTCCATCCGGGTGTGTCAACAAAGCCAACACGATCTTTCTTTGCCTGAGAAGTCATTCTATCTGCTTAAGAGCTTTCCGGTAACACGAAAAATGGCAAGCCGCTTGTATCTCACCTCTGCCTCTGGTATACTCACCCATGTTGGGGTGTTGGGTATGAAACATCTCAGGAGAAAGGATACCATGCCAAAATCGCCTGCGGCTCTCCTGCTGTGGAGGGCACAACAAGAGAGCTATGAACTCCATGTTCAAGGCCGCCTGGAACGCTCTTTCAGACCGGAAGACGAGGAGTTCTGGCAACACTGGCTGGAAACACATACCTCATTCTCCTTCCAGGGACAGTATGGCCGCATAGCAGTAAGAAAAGAGGCGCGTACACGAGGGACGAGCTACTGGTATGCCTATCACACGCGCGGCCGGCACACGCACAAACGCTATCTTGGCAAGACGAGCTATCTGACGATCCCACGCTTAGAAGAGGTTGTGATTGCCCTGGCCACATTCCCACGTTCCACTGCTGATGAGCTAGATTTTCAACAGGAAGAAGATATGCATATCACTGTCGTCGCTGGACAATTCCCGGTGACGCTGGATATCCAGCGCAATCTGGAGCATATCGTCTCCATTATGCAGAGCGCAGACGCCGATGAGTTAGTCGTGCTGCCAGAGGGGGCGGTGTCTGGCTATGCAGACGATATCTCGTTCCTCAAGCGCATCAATATCCACCTATTAGAGGATGCATTGACGACTCTGGCAGACATTGTTCAGCAGAGAAGCAGTCATCTCATTGTTGGATCGTGCCTCTTTGAAGATGGAAGCTGGTTCAACGCGGGCCTGTACTTCTCTCCCGATCGCGAGCGCTCCGTGTACCGCAAAGTGAACCTCGCAACGCATGAACGAGGCGCTATGACAGCCGGGACCGAGCTGCCAGTCTTTCCCATGCATTTTGCGCATACAAGCGTCAATGTGGGTATTCAGCTCTGCCGGGAGATCCGTTTCCCTGAACAGTGGCGTGCTCTGGCGTACCGGGGAGCGGATCTATTTGCGTATCTCACCAATGCCACAAATCCCGGCGAGCACCTCTCTGTGTGGAGAAGCCACCTGGTCAGCCGGGCCGCCGAAAATCAACTCTTTGTGGTGAGCGCGAACACCGCGCACCCGCTTCAGCACTGTCCAACGATGATTATCTCACCGCGAGGCGAAGTACTCCGCGAAGTTGTCTCGGATAGGACCGAAACGCTCAGGCAGCGTATTTCGCTGGTGGACAATGCCAACTGGTACCTCAACCAGTGCCGGACAGACCTTGTTAACCTCACTTACCAGGATCAACGGATGGGGCTTGAATAAAAAGCGGGCACAAGATTGACGAGGCAAAACATGCCTGCTATAGTTGCTAAGAATGCAAGAACAGTCAGGAGGTCAGTCATTGGTTCTCAATCGGCAGGTTGAACAGCTTCTCGCGATACCCGCTTTCAAGCCATCCTCACAGGCTCGCGCTGATCTTGAGAGCGGCAACACGGACGCCCGTCTGGTCTCTGTCCTCCTCACGCTGGCTCAGAAGCATGCTCTCGAAGTTTCAACGATTAAGACGGGTCACCCTTTGGGGCCGAAGACCCCCGGTGGTTTTGTGAACAGCCATTACTACTACCGAGCCGCTGATATCACCGCCATCGACGGAAAGTCCATAGCGGGTCATGAGACGGACTCTGATATTGTGGATGTTGGCCGGATGTTGCGCAATCTTTTACCTCAGGACCGGCCCGATCATATTTTCGGTCCTGAAGCCTGGCAGGCAGCATTGGGGTATGCATCCACGGCTGGCTTCAGGAGCGATCCCTTCCACAATCAGATCCATGCAGACCATTTGCATCTAAGTTTCGAGTTGGAAACGGGGACAGACAATCAGGAATGAAAAAGTAACGGATGAGAGAGGACCAATAGCGCATCCACCCTTGCTTGGAAACAGCTATCTAGCCTCTTTCAGCTTTTCACACCGGTGACTTCCACAGCCGCCTGGATAGCATCTTCCTGCTCTGCGCTATCGAGAAGGACCGTTGCAAGATCCGAGCGACGGATTTGATAGGAACCGGCTTTAAAATCGCGCCCACCTCGTTCTATGACTATCTTGCCAGTAGCTGGCCCATCGATCAATTGCGTCGCCCGAACAATCGTCCAATCCAGATGACTGCTGATCATCGCCTGCTCCATGGCAGCCAGGTCCGCGTAGGGATTGCGGAAGATCCACTTCACCAGTTTGACCACCAGCCAGGGGCGTGTCGCGACGAGTGAATGGGAACTCACACAGATCAAGCGGCGCACGCCTGTCTCTTGCATAGCGGAGATGATGTTTCTGGTCACATCGGAGACGGTAGTACTTGCCCCAAACCCTGGTGAACTAATAATGGCAATGATACAGTCTTGCCCACGTACCGCATCGCGTACCTCGGAGAGGTTGCGCCCATCCCCATGCACGACGGCCTGGAGTCCTTGCACGCCTGTCAACTCCTGAGGACGCCTGGTAAATGCAGTCATCAGATGACTACGACGCACACCTTGCTCCAGAACATGCCGACCTGTGCGACCGGTCGCGCCAAACACCGCTATTTTCATATACATTGATCCTTTCGTAGAGTGTATAGGGGTACATGTTGATCTATTACGTCAGGCCTAGCAATTTCATACGAGTTGCTGCTTCTGTGAAACGCGTCCCGTTAAACGCTGAGAGATCGCGCCCAGGACGATGCCCAGGATGAGCATCCCTACGAGAATGAGAACTGAGAAGAGCATGCCTGGTTTTATGGTCATCAGGCTAAGTATGCCTATCAATAACATCAGGCGTATGCTCTCTAATAGCCAGAGCTGTGGGGCCATGAGCTGGGCACGCAACTGGTCGGGAACAAGACCCGGAGAAGCTGGCTGGGCCATAGCCCCAATGCGCTCGATATTCCTGCCATTCATGGTCGCTCCCATGACGGCAAGCACCACGAAGGCAATGAGGGCCGCCATCACCCAGGGCGTGGTAAAGCCCCACGCGATGATCACCATATACAGTGCTGGAACAAGAATGACCAGCGAAACGAAAATCATACTCTTGCCCGCCACATTCGCTACCAGGGCCCATTCCCGCACCTGTTCAAGCGTCGCTGCCTGTCTCATGCGTACAAACGCTATCACGATCAGGCTGATCGCTACAAAGAGTCCAATCGCGCCGAGGATATGGACGAAGAGTGCAATGGTATACCACATAGGATGTCTTCTTTCACGACGGATATTCTATACGCCCATCAAGCAGACGCAAGGTTGTTTCAGAATGCTCAGCCTCGATGAACAACCTTTCGGGGTGTTCGCGCAAAGCTCCTGCATCCCAGGTCAGTCGTCCTTCACGCATATCCTGCATAAGGGTACGGACCCACGCTAATTCCCCCTGGCGAAGCGCCCGGACATATTCCAATTCCAGGAGCAGCAGGCGGTGCAAGCTCTGTGCGAGTCCTTGCAGGCGCGCTTCGATGCCCGCTAGCTCGCCCTCAAGCTCAATGATACGTGACTGAAGAGCTTGCAAGGCCGTTTCCACCGGGAGATAGGCAATGAAGGAGATCGCCACTGTAAAAAGCGGATATTCTGACAACGGTTGCGCGAGCAGTTCCCCCAACCACCCCATAAAGCTGTCGCGTCCGTCGTCTGTAAGCTGATAGACGGTTCGTTCTGGACGGTGGCCTTCCCGGTTGGTCTCCACAGGCAGAATGAGTCCCGCTTTGACGAGGCGATCAATGGCATGATACAGCGTGCGCTGGGTGCTACGGGCAAAATCTTTCCTCCGTTCCCGAATCAGCCGCTGAATTTCGTAGGGATGACGAGGTTGTTCTGCCAGCAACGCCAAGATTGTCAAAGCCAGGGGATCACGACTCAGGTGAGATCTGTTCATATTCCTCCTCTTCCTGCTCAATCAGATTTATACTTCTTACTGCAATGTGCAGTATAGCATATTGCAGTAAGGTTTGCAAGGCAAGGGGCGAGGGATGGTTAAGAGAGTGAGGTTTTGTGGGCAGCAGACGTAATCACAAGGGGAAGAAGCGTGCAAAGAATTGTGATAGTGCCGAAAGAGTGCATGGTCTTGCCGTGTCGGGATCAGGCACCTCCATCCCTTATGGGCCAATCACGTTTACCAGTTTTGATAAAGCTCCCTATATATATGATCCCAAGGTTACCTGCGCGCCACAGACTAGGCAGGCAACCCTGGTGATTGGCAAAGACACCGTGAAGATTACGGCGAGCGGACCAGCATGCCAGAATCTGGTGTCGTTTACCTATCAAGTGACGGGAGGAACCGGTCCATTCCAGCATGCGCGAGGCAAAGGCTCGATCGCTATCCCTGCCGAAAATCCTACGCCTCACCTGCTGGAATACTGGACCGGAACGCTCATATCCTGATACTAGTAGGAATAAACCGTCACAGGACCTTTACAGATACTGCTCAAACCAACGCAGTATGCGCTCGTCCATATCGCGCAGATGGTCGCGTTCGCGCGGGCCGTGTCCCTCGCGGGGATAGACCACCATCTCGACCGGTACCGCGCACTCGCGCAGGGCGCGATAAAAGGCGTAGGCCTGGTTGACCGGCACGCACTCGTCATTCTCGCCATGCAGGATCAGTGTGGGAGTCGTCACATGGCCGGCATAGGTGATGGCGGAGCGCTTGCGGTACACCTCCGGCTGCTCCAGCATAGGGGCGCCCAGGAAGCGCACATCCCAGTCGGGGATGTCGGACTGCGCGTGGAAGCTGTGGAAGTCGCTGACGCCCGCCCCCATAATCGCCGCCTTGAAGCGCGTCGTCTGCGTGATGGCCCAGGCCGCCATGAAGCCTCCATAGCTCCACCCGGCGATACCTACGCGGTCGCCGTCCACCAGACCCCGCTCGACCAGATAATCGACGCCGCGCAACACGTCCTGGAAGTCCTTGCCCCCCATGTCGCCCACTACGGCATCCGCGAAAGCGACTCCACGCCCCCAACTGCCGCGTATATTGGGTCGCAGCACCGCGTACCCGGCCGAGGACAACATCTGTGTCCAGAAAGAGCCGAAGTCGTCGGTATAGGCCCAGGATGGACCGCCATGCACAAAGGCGACCAGCGACGGCGGGCTATCGCCCTTGTGGTGCAGAGGCGGCGTAAAGAGCGCATCGATGCGCCAGCCATCCTCGCTCTCGTAGCTGATACGCTCGCTGCTGACCTGCGCCCAGGTCTCTTCTGGGATGGGGTTCATGCACGAGAGTCGCCGCCAGGCAATACTGTCTCCCGGTCCCTCAACGCCGCTAAGCTCACCCAACCAGGCATCTTCGGGGTGCTGCTGGTCAGTATGCATGGTGGCAAAGGCGCGCAGGTTGGGTGTCGTTGAGAGCGCGGGCCAATGCGAATTCATAACGAAATCGTCGGCCAGCGTCTCCAGCATACCATCTGCCTCGTTCAATATACCGATCTGCTGCGTCACGCCGCTCCAGGCCGTATATAGCAGCCGTTGCCCATCAGGGAACCAGCGACACCAGCTCAGGCTAATGTCAGCGCCAGGGGTCAGGTTATGGGCCTCGCCGCCCTCCACGGGTACCACGAAGAGATCGCCGGCGCCACGACATGGATCGCTCCACTCGCCGGAGATGTACGCCAGCCGCGTGCCATCCGGCGACCAGGCCAGCCCGCTGGCCTGCCGCGTGAGCTGTGTCACCTGGCGCACTGCTCCACCACTGGCGGGCAGCACCCCGATCTGCCCGCGATACCAGTCGGTCTTATCGGAGCCGCTGGAGTAGTACAGGGCCAGTTGCCGGCTGTCCGCCGACCAGGCATACTCCCAGACCGTCACCCCGACCGGCGTCACCGGTTCGGGAACGTCATGGCCCGCCCGCACCGTCCACAGGCGACGCGCGCGCTCCGGCCCGATGACCAGCGGATCTTTCCCAGGCTCTTCCCCTTCCAGAGAGACAAAGGCGATGCGGCTGCCATCCGGCGACCACTCCACGTCGCTCACGCCATTGGGCAGCATGCACACCTGCTTCGCCTCGCCACCGACAGCGGGCAGCATATACAGTTGCGGCTTGCCCTTGTCGCCTTCCTGCACCGAGATAAAAGCCAGTTGCTGCCCATCGGGCGACCAGCGCGGATTGGTATCTTCGCGCGGTCCTTTGCTCACCGGACGCGGCTCCGCGCCAGCGGTGGTCTCTACCACCCAGATCCGCGCGCGCCTCTTCGGCTGCTCAGGCACATATTCCCACACCACAAAGGCCACCCGCTGCCCATCGGCTGAGAGATTGGCATCCTCAACCCAACGCAGGATATCCATCGTTCCCGGCCCGATAGCTGTGCGCCCGGCCATTGCCGGCTGATCTGACTCCGCGATGTGTGACGTGAAGGTGCTTGATTTATTCATGCATGGCTCCTGCTAAAAAACTAATCGCTCCTGGTCGACCATACAGGGCTATTGAAAAGTCGCAGACGCGCCC
>JALYVR010000056.1:7591-13411 GCA_030853145.1 Chloroflexota bacterium
TTTATGACGGAATCTTGCAAACCCGAACCGCGTAGGGGTGCGCCTGGCGGAGCATGGCATGCACGACTTTTCAATGGCCCTGTTCACTGTAGGGAAAAGAGTGACGGTCGAAGCAATGTCTGCTATTATAACAGAAACTGGTACATCATAACATTACATTACCCGCGGGGAAACGATCGTGCGAGAACTTTTTCGGGAACTGCTCCACACGCTGGAGCGCGGCGAAACCGTCGCGATGGCAACTATCGTCAAGCGCAAAGGCTCGGTGCCGCGTGAAGTGGGCGCCAAGATGCTGGTCCAGCGGGGCGGCAAGATCAGCGGGACCGTGGGCGGCGGCTGCGGCGAGGCCGAAGTATGGCGCGGCGCCCTGAATGTGATCGATACCCAGCGGCCCGGCATGGTACAGGTCGATCTGACCGAAGATATCGCTATGGAGAGCCAGGGCGTCTGCGGCGGCATCTTTGATGTCTTTATCCAGCCCTGGTTCAATGCCCCTCATCCGGGGCAACCCGGCATGCAAGAGTATGCCACCGCCATCACTACAGCTCTTGACGGCGCGCGCGCGGTCGTCCTTGCCACCATCGTCGCAGCCGCCGGCGCGTGGCGAGCCTGCGTCGGACAACAAATGCTCATCCACGAGGATGGCACAACGCTGGGCGTCCTGGCTGCCCCCGATACCCTGATATCCCAACTGCAACAGGCAGCGCAGCAGGCGATTGCAGCGGGAAAGCCACGCATCGAAAAAGTGCTGGGTCCTGCCAACGCCTGGATGGAGATCTTCATCGAGCCCTTTGTGCCACCACCGGTGCTGCTGATCGCCGGCGCGGGCCACATCGCCGCTCCGCTCGCGGCAATGGCACACCTGATGAACTATTCGGTGAGCGTCACAGATGACCGCGCATCGTTCGCCAGCCGCGAGCGCTTCCCCGGCGCGAAACAGATCCTGGTGGGGGATATCGAGGCGGTCCTGCGCAACTATCCCATCACAGCGCGCACGCATATCGTGCTCGTCACCCGCGCCCACGCCCACGATGTCCACGGCCTGCGTGCCGTCATCAACTCTCCCGCCGCCTACATCGGCATGATCGGCAGCCAGCGCCGCGTCTGGGCCGTCTTCAAGCTGCTGCACCAGGAAGGCATCCCCGCCGAAAAACTGGCCCGCGTCCGCGCCCCCATCGGCCTCGACCTCGGCGGCGGCACCCCCGAAGAGATCGCCCTCTGCATCATGGCCGAGATCACCATGCTCCACTACAGCGGCAGCGGACTCGCCCTCTCCGAGCGACTGCGCGAACGCTACATGCAACGCCTCTACGCCCTGGATCAGGGCCACGAGGATGATGAAGATATGTAGGGCGAATCCAGGGTGGGAGAACATAAATGGCAGACGTTTTTGATCTGTACGGCATTCTTGACACGGATATTGATACGATGGCAATCACGCTCACCAGCGTACTGAAGGTTCCATTCAATCCTCACGATAGCTCTTATTGGGGCAAATACTACCTGGCTCATACCGAAGATTATAAGGAGAAGCTCAGCCTGAAAGAGAACTTCAACAAGATTGAAAAGGATTGGAATGAGCCGGAGTTTAAAGACTATCCCCTGATCCTTGAGGCGAGTTTTCCCTTGCTAACCCGTGCTCGTGAGATCGAGGAAGGTATACTCAAAGCCACGGGGTCAAAAGCAGTATTGCTCAGGCGAGAAGAGTATACGATGTAGTAACTATCTCAACACGAACTTTTTGGCACCCGCTCTTGAAGAAAGGGGAGCAATATCCTCTGAAAAGTCTTGACAAATCGTCTTTCTCATGGTAATTACTTAGTATGCTAAAGTTTAGTGCGCTAAATATTAACACGCTAACATTTAAAGAGGTCAATCTATGGATTTTCAACTGGATGACGACCCAGGCTTCCTGCTTTTCTACGCTCATCTCAGCGTAGCTTATGCCTTAGCTGAAGCTTTGAAGGCCTGCTGCCAGGAACATAACAAGCCATACGTGATCACCCCGCCGCAGTGGGGAATCCTGATTCTCCTGTATGAAAACGATGGATTGACCATTGGCACCGTGAGCCAGAAACGCGGCTTCGACGCTCCATCGATTACAGGTGTGGTGAAACGCCTTGAACAAAGTGGCCTGGTGGAGAGGCGGCATGATCTCCAGGACCGCCGCTTAGTCAAGGTCTTCCTCACAGAGGAAGGACGCGATATCATGCAGTTCCTGCCAGCAACGGTCATAGCCTTCTCACAGACCTTGACACGGGGTTTTTCCGAGACAGAGATGCGTGATCTGCGCTCCAAGCTACGACGCATCATGACAAATGTCTCGGCAGAGACGCCTGGTAAGAGCACACCTCGCTTCAATTTTCTTAGCCAGCATAGCTGGTTTGCTCCCGAGGAGAGTGATCCGGCCAGGGAGGAATAGGGCTTGAAAATATCCCTCCTCCAAAAACACACCTTCTGTAGGGGCGCGATTGATCGCGTCAGAAAAGAGAGACGAATGAGTAAAGATAGTATGCAAATAGCAGCCACTACCGAACCAGGCGGCGGGACCAGTACCCCCGCTATCGAGATAACCGACCTGTGCAAGAGCTTCGGCACATTCCAGGCCGTGGACCACCTCTCGCTCACCGTGCGGCAAGAGGAGATTTTTGGACTCCTGGGCCCCAATGGGTCGGGGAAGACGACGACCATCAACATGATCAGTGGGCTGAGCACACCCACCAGCGGCAGCGTCAAAGTCATGGGCTACGATATCCGCCACCACACGCGCCAGGTGCGCCAGATCCTGGGTTCGGTGCCGCAGGAGACCGCGCTCTATGAGGAACTTACCGCCTGGACAAATATGGACTTTCATGCCGACCTCTTCGGCATCCCCCGGCGCGAAAAGAAGGAGCGCATCACTAGAATGCTTGAACTGGTGCAACTGCTGGACCGTAAGGACTCCCGCGTAGGCACGTTCTCTGGTGGTATGAAACGCCGCCTGGCGCTCGGCCGAGCTTTGCTGCACGATCCGAGCCTGATCTACCTCGACGAGCCAACGCTGGGGGTAGATGTACAGGCCCGGCGCGTCATCTGGGACTATATCCTCTCCCTGCGCGACCAGGGGAAGACGGTATTGATCACCACCAACTACCTCGAAGAGGCCCAGGCCCTGTGCGACCGCATGGCGATCATTGATCATGGCAAGCTCATCGCCGTGGATACCCCCGAGCACCTCAAGCAGATCTATGGCGGCAGCGTCATCGAGCTGGAGACAGCGCAGCCCAGCGCGTCAGGTGACGACATACGCGCGCTGCCAGGCGTCACAGAGGTCGCTCAAGATGGCGTTCAATTGAAGGTCACCAGCCAGGGCACGGGCAATCTGCTGCCGCAGATCATCAATATCCTCTCGCGCGAGGGCGAGATCCGTAATATTGCCGTGCGCGAGCCAACGCTCGACGAGGTGTTCCTGCGCCTGACCGGCACAGCGCTCAGAGATTAGGAAGGAGCAGCAGTATGCAAACTATAACCTACAACCTGCGCGTCATCTGGGCCTGCATGAAAAAGGACATCAAGAGCGCTCTAAGCGAACGCATCGCGACCATTATCACGATCCTTGTGCCTATAAATCTCCTGATTCTGATGAGCCTCTTCGTGATATCCGGGGGTCTCGCGCCAACCGCGGTCGTGATGAACGACCAGGGGACCTACGCGCAGCAGTTTTATAGCGCTATGAGCCATGCCCATTCCTTCAGCTTGCGCATCACCAGTGCTGGCGAGGCGGAGCAGTTGATCCAGGCCGGCAAGATTGTAGCCATCGTGACGATCCCAGCCGATTTTGATACCCGCGTTCAGCAAAACCAGCCGGTGCAGGTGGATGTCAAGATCAATAACCTGAATACCGACTTTACCAACGATATCCGGCGCGCGGTGCCGCTCTCGATCACCAGCTTCTACGCCAAGGCCTTTCCTAACGTGGTGAGCATCACACCGCACGAACTGGACCTCCAGCCGCACGATACCGACTACATCCCCTACCTGACGGTCTCGATCCTGGTGATTGGCCTCATGCTCGGTGGCTTGTTACAATCCGGCGGCGCGGCGGCACACGAGTGGGAAACCGCGACGATCAAAGAACTGCTCCTCTCGCCCGCCAGTCGCTGGGCCATCATGAGCGGCAAGCTGCTGGGCGCCTTTGCCATCAGCGCCATCTCGGTGGTCCTGCTGCTAGCTGTCATGCTCTTCGTCTTTCAAGTCTGGCCCGTCAACTGGGGCGAGGTCATTGGCTTCATGCTGCTAACGCTCATCCTCTTCCTGGCCCTGGGCGTCCTGCTGGGTACGCTCCTGAAGAACCGCATGCCCGTCATCGCGCTCTCTATCGGGCTATCCATCCCTATATTCTTCTTGAGCGGGGCTTTCGGGCCGCTCTCGTTCAATACGCCGGTGATACAGGTCCTGGCGAAGATCTTTCCCGTCTACTATGCCATTGTGTTACAGCAACACGCGTTCCATAACTTCGATCTGAACACCTATGGTACCGGCGTCAATGCCCTGATACTTTGCGGCTACGTAGCCGGCGCGATCATCCTGGCAAGCATTGTGCTGCGCCGGAGTACAATAACACATTAAATGGTATATGCCCACAATGGAACGCTACCAATGAGGAGATATATATGTCAGGCTTCACTGACTTCTTTCGACCGCTCTGGGCCTTGCTCAGGAAGGATCTGAACGTCTGGTTGCATCAGCCGCTGACGATTTTCGCGACAGTGGTCCCAGCACTGGGATTCCTGGCAGTGCAAGCGCTGGGAGCGGCGGCTGTCGGGCACAGTCCGGTGGCTCTGGTCACCCAGGATACGGGGGCCAGAGGGGTGCAAATGGCGCAAATTATTCATCATGCTGATGTCTTTCGCATCAGCGACACAGACGCATCCCAGGCACGCACGATGCTGAACAACCTGGACGTGGTAGCGATCATCACCATTCCCGCCGATTTCACCAGCCACGTGGATGCTCACGAGCGCGCGCCTATCGATGTCACCGTCAATAACCTGAACCTGGACTTTACTAACGACCTACGTCGCGCCGTGCCCGATGCCATCACACAGTATTACCAGGCCCAGGGAAGTTCCAGCGTGATCAAGGTGACCGTCCACGAAACGGACCTGCGGCAACACGATGTCCAACTGTTCCAGTACACCATACTGCCCACCATCATGCTCCTGCTCACCATCAGTGGTCTGATCAACGGCAGCCTGGCGACCGCGCGCGAGTGGGAATCAAGCACAGTCAAGGAGCTGCTGCTCTCACCTATGCCTAGGAGCGCGATCATCGTAGGCAAGGTGCTAGCTGGCTTCGCCGTCGCGCTGCTGCTGGGAGTGCTGGTGCTGGCGCTTTGCGACCTGCTGGGCTGGGTACAACCGACAGGCATCTACTGGCTGACGACGCTGCTGATTCTGGCACTGGTGGCCCTGATGAGTTCGGGCCTGGGGGTGGCACTCGGCGCGCTCTTACGCCGCTTGCAACCGGTGTTTCCCATCGCGATCAACGTCGCCATCTACCTCTTCTTCCTGGCAGGCGGCGTCGGCGTTCTGGCCTTCGAGCCAACCTGGCTGCAAAACATCGCCGCCTTTATCCCGCTCACCTACGGCACGCACGCCCTGCAAATGGCCCTGTTCTATAACTCGTCCGATCAACTCGGCCTCGATGTCACCGTGCTGGGGCTGACCGCTGTGGGCGCGCTCCTGCTGGGCACGCTGGCCATGCGACGTGGGATTACGCACTAAACGTGTCACGGTTCGTGCCGTAGGGCGTGGCGCAAACAAACGAAAGAAGTAGGAG
>JALYVR010000057.1 GCA_030853145.1 Chloroflexota bacterium
GGATCGAGCGAGCCATAGGGGTCCTGGAAGATCATCTGCATATCGGCACGCCTCTTGCGTATCTGATCAGATGGGAGCTTCGTCAGTTCAACCCCGTCCAGCTTGACGGTTCCCGCCGTTGGCTTGATCAATTGCAGAATGGCCCGGCCCGTGGTGGATTTGCCACACCCACTTTCACCCACCAGCCCCAGGGTCTCGCCGCGCCGCACAAACAGATCAACACCATCAACCGCCTTGACGTTGGCTACCGTGCGACCGAGGATACCCCCCTTGATGGGGAAGTGGACTTTTAAGCCCTTGACATCAACCAGGGTTGTTCCCGTTGATGTGGACATTGCTACTTCTTGCGCCATATGTTCCTCTCTCTCCCTAGTTGGGATAGAAGCAAGCCGCGACTTGCTCACCACGACCTACAGGCATCAACTTTGGCGTCTCCCGGCGGCAGCGGTCCTGTACCTTGGGACAGCGAGGAGCATACGGGCAGCCAATGATCTCTTTCCCAAGATCGGGTGGTTGGCCCGCGATGGGCGTGAGTCGCGTTCCACGCTTCTCGTCCAGCCGGGGGATAGAGCGCAGCAGTCCAGTCGTATAGGGGTGGGCCGGTGTCTCAAAGATCTGCGCCACCGGGGCCGATTCCACGACATGCCCCGCGTACATGACGTTGACATGCTCGCAGGTACCTGCTACCACGCCCAGGTCGTGGGTGATGAGCATCATGGCGGTGCCAAATTCTTTTGAGAGGCCTTTCATCAGTTCGAGAACCTGAGCCTGAATGGTGACATCCAGCGCGGTTGTCGGCTCGTCGGCGATCAGCAATTGCGGGTTACACGCCAGGGCGATGGCGATCATCACGCGCTGCCGCATGCCGCCACTGAACTCGTGGGGATAGTTGTGCGCTCGCTTCTTGGCATCGGAGATACGCACAAGGTCAAGCATCTCCACGGCTCGTTTCCAGGCCTGGTCATTGGAGACATCCTTGCGATGCCGTTTCACCGTCTCGGCGATCTGGAAGCCGACGGTGAATACAGGGTTAAGCGAGGTCATCGGGTCCTGGAAGATCATAGAGATCTTGCTGCCGCGCATTGCGGTCAGCCCCTCCATATCCTTTTCGAGGATGTTCTCGCCGTTGAAGATGATTTCCCCATTGACTATCTTGCCGGGCGGGCTGGCGATGAGGCGCATAACGGAGAGCGCGGTGACACTCTTGCCGCAGCCGCTTTCTCCCACGACCCCCAGTGTCTCGCCTGGCCTCATGGCAAAGGACACATCATCAACAGCCTTGACCACACCGCTGCGCGTGAAAAAGTAGGTCTTGAGATTATTTACTTCTAGCAGATTTTCTGCCATCTTTTTCTCTCTCCGCTCTCTAATCTTTTGATCGAGGGTTGAATGCGTCAGCCATGCCGTCGCCCAGGAAGGAGAACGCGAGCACGATAACCGCCAGGGTGATCGATGGTACCAGCACTTCCCATGGATGGGTATCTATCACAGAGGTGGCGTTAGAGATCATCAGGCCGATGCTAGAGCCTGGCGACTGCACGCCCAGCCCCAGCAGGCTGATGCCCGCTTCGCCGATGATGGTGTTGGAGATATTCAGCGTGGAAGCTACGATCACAATGCTGAACAGGTTGGGGACGATATGCCGCCAGATGATGGTTGTGTTTGTGCTGCCGGAAGTGCGCGCCGCCTCGATAAATTGCTGCTCCTTCAACTGCAGGCTCTGCCCACGTACGAAACGGGCCATCAACGGCCAGGTGACCAGCGCCAGAGCAAAAGAAACCAGCAGTAGGCGCGCGTTTCCGTTGGGGCCAAGCACGGGAATGTTGCTGAGGTTAGTATCGGCCCAACTGCCAAAAATGCCGGTCAGCAAGATGATGAACAACAGTCCGGGGAAGGCGAACACGATGTCTGTGAAACGCGCGAGGACCTGATCGATCCAGCCGCCAAAGTAGCCTGCCAGCACGCCCACCAGCACCCCCATGACAATGTCTACGACCTCGACCAATAACGCCACTGCCAGCGATATCAGGACGCCTTGCATCAGGCGGGCGAGGATATCTCGTCCAAGTGCGTCGGTGCCGAGCCAGTACAGACTCGATGGCGTTTCATCCTGATGGCTGAGTTCCTGGTGGTAAAAGGTGTGGTAGGCCTGTGGTCCGATGCTGCCGCTATCAGCGCTATCAATCGTTGGTCCGATATGCTGGTAGATCAGTGGCCCGATAAGGGCGAGCAGGATAAAGAACCCGATCACACTGATGCTCACTACCGCGCGAATGTCGCGTCGCAGCCGTCGCAGCGATTCTTGCAGCGGCGAGAGGGTCTGCGTTTCCTTTTCCGACGTGCCTGGAAGTATCCCGCCGTTTACCCCGTCCAAGACCTCTGGGTCAAGCGGAACCATCACGTTAGTGCTAGGAAGCATGGCTCCTGGCGAGGCAAGTTCCGTGTTCTGATCTTTGATGTCCATGTGTATCCTGCCCCCTAATCGTTCTTGATGCGCGGATCAACGACCGTATACGCGATATCTGCCAGGAAGTTCCCTACGACCACACCAACAGCCAGGAGTATTGTCGTGGCTTGAATGACCGGATAGTCCCGGTTGTTGATGGAGGTCACGGTCTGGCTGCCAATGCCGGGGATGTTGAAGATATTCTCAATGAAAAATGCCCCGGTGATCAACAGACCAAGCGTCACGCCTGTAACGGTGACCAGCGGGATCAAGGCATTGCGTAGCGCATGGCGGTAGACGACTGTCCGTTCTCGTAGCCCCTTCGCGCGCGCTGTGCGCACGTAGTCTTGTCGTAGGACCTCGACCATGCTGGTACGGGCGATACGTGAGAAGAAGGCAGCGCCTCCTAAGCCAAACACGATGATGGGCGCGAGCTTGAACTGGATGTCCGACCAGGTATATTGCCAGACGTTTCCCCAGTTCGATACTGGCCACGTGGCACCGGTTACCTGGTCCAGCCATACAATAAGCACCTGCGCGAGCACCGCGGCCACAAAGATCGGGATGGCCCAGAAGATAAGCATCACACCCATGTTGACGGTATCAACCCAGGTGTTCGCCTTCAGGGCGGAGATAATGCCGACCGGCACCCCTACTGCCAGGTCGATGAGCAGCGCCCAGAAGGCCAGCTCTGCCGAAACTGGCACGCCTTGCTTCAGGATGTCCCAGACGGGTCGGCCTTGCTCGCGGTACGAAAGCCCCAGATCAAACCGGGCCAGCCCTGACAGGAAATGCCAGTACTGCTGGTACCAGGGAAGATCTAGACCGTAAACGTGTTTGAGTTGCGCGTAGAGGACGGGGGTGAAGTGCTCAGCTAATAGAGCGCGGATGGGATCACCTGGGGCAAAGTACCCCATGATGAAGGTGATAAATGTTACACCGACGACGACGAAGATCAGGCCGATGAGCCTCTTGATGAGAAATTGAACCATGTTGTGCCCCTTACTCTCCTGGTAGAGATTGCTATCGTGTATGACGATAGCCTTCAGTGTCACCTCTATACGGTTCACAATCCATAGTACGTCTCTTGTATAAGCAATGACCTATGAAGCGGCACCTTCTTATAGGCATATGCTAATGGATATACACAACAGCCGTTACATGAATCGTCTTGCACTTATTTTAAGTGACCTTGCCACTGTTGTCAAGCGTGCTGTTAGCGATATCCGCTATATACACGCATTGAGGTGGTGTTGACAGGCCTGTAGAGGCTTGTCAACACCACCCCACACCTTTATGGGGCCGGGTAGCCGGCTCCTTGCGCGCTACTGCCTGTAGCGGCCTCCACAGGGTGTGGGTGCGCCTCGACGTTAATGAGCAGAGATGTAGATGTTCCCCCAATCGTCCGGCGGGACCACGAACTGCGGGTTGACGATGTAGTGCTGGACGTAGGGCTTGAGCAGGTAGGTATTCTGCACTTGCTCCATGGGCATCCAGGCGACATCGTTGATCAATTGCTGCTCGGCCGCGTTGTACGCTTGGATACGCGCCGGGCCAGCGGGCGTCACGTCAGCCTGTGCCAGCGCTGTCTGCACAGCTTGCTGCTGGGCGGCATCGGCCGAGTGGTTCTGCCCATAGTTCATGTAGTTGTTGGGCACACCATTGCCGAACTGCAGAGTCGTCCAGTCCTGCGCATCGGGATAGTCGGCGATCCAGGCAAGACCATAGAACTGCAATCCGTTGGGGTTGTTAGCGGACGCCGTGGTCTCGGTGAGCAGGCGGTTGAAGTCGATGGGATCAGCTTTGACGCTGACGCCCAGCACCCGCTGCCATTGCTGGACCATCACCGCGACCTCGTTGTCGGCCTCGGTGCTGGTGGTGCCGTAGGTCAACTTGATGGGTGGCAACTGGGAGGCGCTGGTCAACCCTTCATCCTTGAGGCCAGCCTGGAAGAACTGCTGGGCGGCCGTAGGATTGCCCCTGGTGCTGGTGGTTCCATTGGGTCCCTTCAGGTCGGCATCGTAGCCAGGCATACCCTTGGGCACGATGTGGTTGGTGGCGATGTACTGATCCTTCCAGACGGCATGCACGATCTCGTCCTTGTTGATGGCCAGGGCGAAGGCTTTGCGCATGTTGATGCTGTCAAAGGGCTTGACCAGGTAGTTCATCGCGTAGTAGTTGATCCACAACTGCGGCACCTGGTGGAAGTCTGAGCGCTTCTGTGCCGCCGCGTAGTTGGTCGAAGGGATGGAAGTGACATCAACCTGTCCCACCTGGTAGGCGCGGTAGGTGGTGTCGGTTTGCTTGTAGAAGGGGAAGATGACCTTCTGCAACTGCGGCTTGGGGCCGTAGTAATTGGGATTGGGCACGAAGACGATCTGTTTGTTGTGAGTCCACTCCTGCACTTTGAAGGGGCCAGCGCCGCCGCCCTCGGTCAGGTGATCGGTGAAGTTCTTGCCGTACTTGTCGATCAGGCTCTTCTCCACCACATAGGAGCACGAGTAGGTCAACGCGTCCAGGAAGTAGGTGGCCTTCTTGTTGGTGACGATCCGCACCGTATTGGGATCGACGGCGGTGACGCTATCGCCGATGATGGTCTTGATCTTGCCGGCCCCCAACTTGTCAGAGTCTTTGATCAAGGCCTCGTAGATCGGAGCGACCGTCGAGTGCAGGTCTGGCTGCAGGGAGCGGTCGATGCTATAGGCCACATCGGTAGCCGTCAGCGGGGTGCCATCACTGAACTTGAGGTTTGGCTTGAGCTTGAAGGTCCAGGTGACGCCATCGCTGCCCGGCTGGTAGCTGGTGCAGAGCTGGCAGACGACTTCCAACTTGTCGTTCAACTGTACCAGGCCTGTGAAGACCATATCGATGGCATCGATGGATGGCAGGTCGGTTGACAGGCCCGGATCGAAGGTCGCGATATCCGCGACGCCGGGTTCAGGGATTACAAACACCTGCTTGTCGGCAGAGGCTTTTTGGGCTGACCCGGTAGGTGCAACACCCTGGTTTCCGTTCCCGCAAGAGGCAAGCAGGATCGCCATGAGACAGAAAAGTGTCGGCAGAAGACCCTGTGTCAGTTTCTTGCTAAGTCGCATGTGTGACTTCTCCTTATATAGCAGAAACAAAATCGGCTGGAAGGCAAATGCTTCCTGCTTGTGGAGTCGGTCTTCTGTTGTGTAGTGGAATGGCTGCGTAAGCTGCCTTGTTTTACATTGGTTTGATCGGTGTCTGACCTCCTGTCATCAGATAACGCCTAGCCTATGTCTGGCACACATATATACGTAGAGCTGTGCGTGGCCGCTGTGGAAAACGGCAGTTACATTTCTATTATTAACTACGCTTGTTGGCGGTGGAATCTCACAGATCATTGCATTGCGAGTAGGAGTGTAAAAGTTCGCAAAGGAGCAGGAGACGCAGGGGCGCCCCTACGTCTCCTGCTCCCCTCTTCATGCCGAGATATAAATGCTGCCCCAGTCGTCCGGCGGGACTGCGCCCTGGGAGTTGACGATGTAGTTTTGGACGTAGGGTTTGAGCACGTAGGCGGTCTGTACCTGTTCCATGGGCAGCCAGGCCACGTCATTGACCAGTTGTTGCTCAGCATTCTGATACGCCTGCACGCGGGCGTTCTCATCAGGGTTGGTATCGGCGGATTCCAGCGATGTCTGGACGGCTTGCTGTTGGGTGGCATCGGCCGAGTGGTTCTGCCCATAGTTCCAGGCATTGTTAGGCACGCCCCTGTCGAACTGCAAGGTCAGCCAGTCCTGGGGGTCAGGATAGTCGGCGATCCAGGCCAGACCCCAGAACTGCAAGCCGTTGGGGTTGTTGGTGGCCGCGGTGACCTCGGTGAGTAGGTGATTGAAGTCGATAGGTTCGGCTTTGACATTGACACCCAGCACATGCTGCCATTGCTGGATCATCACGGCGACCTCGTTATCGGCCTCGGAGGTGCCGGTGGCGTAGGTCAGCGTGATGGGTGGCAACTGGGAGGCGCTGGTCACGCCTTCATCTTTGAGGCCGGCCTGGAAGAACTGCTGGGCGGCCGTAGGATTGCCCCTGGTGCTGGTGGTGCCATCGGGTCCTGTGAGAGCTGGGTTATAGCCAGGCATGCCTTTGGGCACGATGTGGTTGGTGGCGAGGAATTGATCCTTCCAGACGGCATGCACGATCTCGTCCTTGTTGATGGCCAGGGCGAAGGCTTTGCGCATGTTGATGCTGTCAAAGGGCCTGGCCAGGTAGTTCATGGTGTAGTAGTCGATCCACAACTGCGGTACCTTGTGGAAATCCATGCGGCTCTGTGCCTGTGTGTAGTTAGTCGAGGGAATACCGCTGTAGTCAACCTGGCCCACCTGGTAAGCGCGGTACGTGGTGTCCGACTGCTTGTAGAAGGGGAAGATGACCTTCTGCAACTGTGGCCTGGCGCCGTAGTAATTCGCATTGGGGACGAAGACGATCTGCTTGCTGTGGGTCCACTCCTGCACCTTGAAGGGGCCATCGCCGCCGCCCTCGGTCAGGTGGTCGGTGAAGTTTTGCCCGTACTTGTCGACCAGGCTCTTCTCCACCACGTAGGAGCACGAGTAGGTCAGCGCGTCCAGGAAGTAGGTGGCCTTCTTGCTGGCAACGATGATGACGGTGCCAGGGTCAGGAGTTAGAACGCTGTCGCCGATGATAGTCTTAATCTCGCCCGCGACCAGCTTATCGGCGTCCTTGATGAGCGACAAGTAGATCGGCGCGGTCGTCGAATGCAGCGCCGGCTGCAGGGCGCGATCGATGCTATAGGCTACGTCTGCCGAGGTGAGTGGGGTGCCATCGCTGAACGTGAGATTGGATTTGAGGTGAAAGGTCCAGGTGAGGCTGTTCGCGGACTCAGACCAGGAGGCGGCAAGTTGCGGCCGGACCTCCAGCTTGTCGTTCAATTGCACCAGGCCTGTGAAGACCATGTTAATCGCGTTGATCGATGGCGCATCGGTTGACAGCCCTGGGTCGAATGTCGCGATATCTGAAATACCTGCCAGAGGGTAAACAAATACCTGTCTCTCAAGAGTGGCTTTCTGAGGGGCGCTACTGCTAACGCCGGGAGTTGATCCGCCACTTGTACAAGCTGCAAGTAGGATCACCGCTAGAGATAAGAGAAGCGACGAAAGACTTCCAGAAAGTTTCTTCCCTGCTTGCATATACATTCTGCCTTTCAAAACGTATTCATACGTAGTGATTCCTGCACACACATGCAGGACACCGCACATCAGATCGCTGACGTGTGTGGCGGAAGCCATACAATCCCCAATCATTGTATACCATGCGGTTACGAATTTGCCGCTTGCGTCGCTCTTTGGGGGCCTCGTTCTCGTGTTTCTTGCTGACCATCTTCTTTACCGGCTATAATTCCGCTTTCCACCTTCCCAAATCTTCCTATATGGCTCAAAAACCATACGGGATTTTTCCGGTTTAAGTAGGAAGGGTATTTCCGTGTCTGGAAGGAAAAATGGCTGGTGGGGACAACAATCGTAGTGATTGTCGTCCCCACCAGCCTGCCAGGCTTTGTTCAGGAAGATCAAGGATAGTGTCCTTGAAGCTCAGAACTCGGCTTAGTGGGTGGAGATGTAGACGTTCCCCCAGTCATCCGGCGGAGTAATATCCTGCGGATTGACGAGCAGGCCCTGGACATAGGGCTTGAGCAGGTAGGTAAGCGTCACTTGCTCCATGGGCATCCAGGCCACGTCGTTGATCAACTGCTGCTCGGCTGCGTTGTAGGCTTGAATGCGCGCCGGGCCGGCAGGCATCACGTCAGCTTGCTCCAGAGACTTCTGGACAGCTTGCTGTTGGGCGGCATCGGCTGTGTGGTTCTGCCCATAGTTCCAGGAATTGTTGGGCACGCCCTGGTCGAACTGCAAGGTCGTCCAGTCCTGCGCGTCGGGATAGTCGGCGATCCAGGCCAGACCCCAGAACTGCAAGCCGTTGGGATTGTTGGTGGCCGCGGTGGTCTCGGTGAGCAGGCGGTTGAAGTCGATGGGATCAGCTTTGACGCTGACGCCCAGCACGCGCTGCCACTGCTGGATCATCACGGCGACCTCGTTATCGGCCTCGACGGTGCCGGTCGGGTAGGTCAGCTTGATGGGCGGCAACTGCGAGGCGCTGGTGATGCCTTCATCCTTGAGGCCGGCCTGGAAGAATTGCTGGGCGGCCGTAGGATTGCCCTTGGTGCTGGTCGTGCCATCGGGTCCCTTCAGATCGGCGTTGTAGCCAGGCATACCTTTGGGCACGATGTGGTTGGTGGCGATGTACTGATCCTTCCAGACAGCATGCACGATCTCGTCCTTGTTGATGGCCAGGGCGAAGGCTTTGCGCATGTTGATGCTGTCAAAGGGCTTGACCAGGTAGTTCATGGTGTAGTAGTTGATCCACAACTGCGGTACCTTGTGGAAGTCCGCGCGTTTCTGTGCCGCAGCGTAGTTCGTCGAAGGAATACCAGTGATGTCAACCTGGCCTACCTGGTAGGCGCGGTACGTGGTGTCCGACTGCTTGTAGAAGGGGAAGATGACCTTCTGCAACTGCGGCTTGGGGCCGTAGTAATTCGGGTTGGGGGCGAAGACGATTTGCTTGCCGTGGGTCCACTCCTGCACCTTGAAAGGGCCATCGCCACCGCCCGCGGTCAGATGGTCGGTGAAGTTCTTGCCGTACTGGTCGACCAGGCTCTTCTCCACGGTATAGGCGCACGAGTAGGTCAGTGCGTCCAGGAAGTAGGTGGCCTTCTTGTTGGTGACGATCTGCACGGTGTTGGGATCGACGGCGGTGACGCTGTCGCCGATGATGGTCTTGATCTTGCCGCCATTGAGCTTGTCAGAGTCTTTGACAAGGGCCAGGTAGATCGGGGCGACCGTCGAGTGCAGCGCGGGCTGCAAGGAGCGGTCGATGCTGTAGGCCACATCAGTAGCTGTCAGCGGAGTTCCGTCGCTGAACTTGAGGTTTGGCTTGAGCTTGAAGGTCCAGGTGACGCCATCGCTGCCCACACTGTAGGACGAGCATTCCTCGCACTGGACTTCCAGCTTATCGTTCAACTGCACCAGGCCCGTGAAGACCATGTCGATGGCAGTAATTGATGGCAGGTCGGTTGACAGGCCCGGATCGAATGTGGCGATATCGGCAACGCCGGCCTCCGGCGCCACGTATACCTGTTTATCGGCAGACGCCTTTGTTGGCGCGCCGGTCCCGTTAGGTGTGGTTGAACCGCCGCAAGCAGCAAGCAGGATTGCCATGATACAGAATAGAGTCGGCAAAATCCCTGCTGTGAGTCTCTTGCTTTGTTGCATGCGTAACTTCTCCTTAGTTGAAGTGTAGCGTAAAATAGCATACAGAACAGAATAGAGCTATCCCCAGATCGGAGACAGTTTTCTCTAGTTACCGGTCTCTTTCTCTAAAGACTGGCATCTCCTTTCACTAATCGTGGCCAGCTATGTGGATGTTACATGCCTCCCCAGCTTTCTGTGATGATAGCGGGTAACGCACCTGCGAATCGGCTGCATTTTGGCACATACAGGCGATGGTACCTATTACTACGTAGCCTAGTCGTTAAACCTCACACAAGATAGGAAAATCTGTTTTGCTTATGATGCGAAACGAGCAGAAGAGGGAAGGGGGGTTGGATGGTAGGGGCTTGTCAACCCCTACCATCCTTTAATGTTGTCCGATGTAGATATTGGCCCAGTCATCTGGAGGGACCAGGCTCTGAGCGTTATCAACCATGCCGAGCACGTACGACTTGCGCAAGAATATCTGTGCTACCTGCTCCATAGGCAGCCAGGCCACGTTATTGACCAGTGTTTGCTCTGCCTGCTGGTATGCCTGCATACGCGCATCCGGCTGCATATTGGCATCGGCCCCCGCTATTTGCTGCTGGATGAGTTGCTGCTTCGCGGCGTCCAGCCCGTAGTTCTGGCCGTAGTTCATATTGTTATTGGGAACATCTTTGCCGAACTGCAGCGACAGCCAGTCCTGCGGGTCCGGGTATTCCGCGACCCAGGCCAGCCCCCAGAATTGCAGGCCGTTGGCGTTGTTTGTGGCGGCGGTCACCTCATCGAGCAGGGTGCTGTAGTCGGTCGGATCGGCCGTGACGGTAACCCCCAGGACCTGGTGCCACGCTTGAATCATGGCGGCGACTTCCTGGTCGAAGGCCGCCAGCCCGGTCGCATAGGTGAGCTTGATCGGCGGGATCTGCGCCACGCTGGACCAGCCCTCCTGTTTCAGACCCTGTGCCAGCAGAGCGCGCGCCGCGCTCGCATTCCCCGCCAGGCCCTGTGTCCCATCGGGTCCGGTCAGCGCCGGATTGTAGCCATTCATGCCCTGTGGAATAATGTGGTTTGTGGCCTGCAGCGCTCCTTTCCAGACACTTTTCACGATGGCCGTCTTGTTGAGCGCCAGCGCGAATGCCTGACGGATGGCTGTATTATCAAACGGTTTGGCCAGGTAGTTCATGGTGTAGTAGTTGATCCAGAGCTGTGGGACCTGATGGAAATCCTGTCGCTTCTTCGAGTTTGCCAGCAGGGAGACCGGTACGCCTGTTACATCGACGCGCCCTGCCTGGTAGGCCTGGTAGGCCTGCGCTGGCTGCCGGTAGAACGGGAAGACAACTTTACGCAACTGTGGTTTGGGACCATAGTAGTTGGGGTTGGGCACAAAGTCGATCTCGCGCCCGCGGGTGTACCCGGCTACTTTGAAGGGACCGGCGCCGCCGCCCTCGGTCAGGTGATCGCTCAGCCCGGCGCTGTACTTGTCGACCAGGCTCTTCTCCACGACGTAAGAGCACGTCGAGGTAAGCATACTCAGGAAATAGGCTGCCTTCTTCCCCGTGATCAGCACGATGGTGTTGTCATCAGGCACCAGGATACTATCGTTAACGAGGGTCTGGATAGTACCTGCGAGCATCTTGTCCGAGTCACGCAGGAGCGCGAGGTAGATAGGCGCCGTGGTAGATTTTGTGGCGGGCTGTAGCGCGCGGTCAAGGCTGTAGGCCACATCTTTTGCGGTGAGCGGCGTTCCATCGCTGAATTTCAGGTGCTGTTTGAGGTGGAACGTCCATGTCGTGCCATCGGAACTCTTCTCCCAGCTTTGGGCAAGTTGCGGACGCACTTGAAGGTTATCATCAAGTTGCACCAGGCCCGTGAAGACCATCTGCACAGCCGCGATCGATGAAGGATCGGACGCCAGGGCCGGGTCGAGTGTCGTGAGATCCGAGATATTGAGCATGGGATCGGTGTATACCTGCTGCTTAGCCTGGGCCTTGGCTCGTGGATTGAGCGGAATCACTCCGCTCAATTCGCTGCACGCGCTGAGTGCTAGCGCCAGCAGGCATAAAAGCAGTGGCGGTAGCCACTTGGTGAATTTCTTGCCGGTTTTCATGCGTTTTCTCTTTTACGTATTTTGCGCGCTTGTGTGCCTGGCAAATGCCGCCGCGCGCAGCGCGATATGGAGGAAACCCTCGATATTCGTGGCGGGGAGATGCGCCGGCCAGGCCATAGTCTCTTCTCCAGCCGCCTGAACAATCTGCAAGGTATGACCTTGATCGGCGGCGGCGTCGGCCTGAGCTGCGGCCAGGCCGATGGTGGCGAACAAGGGTCTGATATCGTGTCCCATCTGCCGGTAGCGCCGTGTGCTGGCCAGGGCCCCATTGAAGTCCTGCGCATCCAGTTGTGCGCGCAGCGTATCCAGGATGGCGGTTGGGATCAGGCCTCCGCCCAGCGTGGGAGTTTGCGCGCTGTTTGGCAATTGCGTTGACTGCGGCGCGCCTGGCTGTGGCAGTGTGCTCAGTTCCTTCTGGAGCGCGTTGACGAAGGCCGCCGAGGTAAACAGGAGCGGCACCGCTTCCATATCATGCACATGCTCGAATACCTGGCGCACCGCGCTGGTGAAGAGCAGCCCGTGCGCTGCTCGTATAAAGGCGGCGCGATCACCATCGTCGACGCGCTGCATGACATCCGCCGCCGTCAGGGCGATGATGGAGCCAACAGCCTGCGTGGAGGCTCCACCTTGCCTGAGCGCGTCGTAGACGCCCTGGCAGACCTGCGCGGTGTCGGCGTTGCTGAGAACCAACTGGCGTAGCGGGAGCGCGCGCTCATTGTTGGATGTGGTAATGCGTGTGCGTAGCCAGTTGAAATCGCTGCGCGCGGGGTCATTGAAAAAGCTGCGTACCGCGTTGACCCAGTCAGGCTCGCCGGTGAGCAGTGGGAGATGGGGAGCCAGCCAATGTAAAATAGCGGGCGCCCGATCTCCCCATTCCACAGCATCCAGCAACTGGAACCCGCGCGCGGCTAGCATCAATGGGTGGCCCGCGTACTGGAAGGTGGTCGCGATGCCCTCGTAGGCGCGTACCTGCATCGTGCGGTAGTCTGCGCCGGTGCCATACAGGCCAAAGAGCAGGCGCTCGACCATGACAGGATCATTGTTGTAGATGCCGTTATGCATGTACTCGCCCATCGTCTTGCCTTCTGGCAGATCGCTGGGGAAGAATGGCTCTGGATAGCTCACCTGCGCGTTCTGACCGGCGCGCACCGCTGGCGCGGCCGCAACCAGGACCTGTACCAGCAGGGGTAGCGCTCGTTCATGGCCCTGCCCGTTCTCGCTCGCCAGCCTGCTATACGTATCGAGCCAGCGACTCAGCACGCTGGCGGCATCGAGCGTCAGGATCGTATGCCCATCGCTATCGCCGGCGGCGGCAATCATACCCAGGCGGCCGATCAGGACATCGGCGGCCGCGCCCTTGTGCATAAGCTCCCGCGCGACCGCCAGAATCTGCTGGCTATCGCCCGTCATAGTAGCATCAATAAGTGTTGAGAGATCCACTCTCATGGCAACTGATGGCATAAAAATGACTCCATACTCTCTTATTATTATGTAGGGTGCCCTCATAGGCTCGGTATGTCCGTAGGGGCGATGGCTGGCCTCGCCCGTGTGGGCCAATGATATGGG
>JALYVR010000619.1 GCA_030853145.1 Chloroflexota bacterium
CTTGTCAACCGCGCCCCTACCCCTTCCATCCCACATGAACCGTGGAAAATGCTCCACAAAACCTACCCCTGCGAAGACTCTGCTGGCGAATGACACAATGGATGGAAATGGGCTTGTTTGGGGTCCACAAACACCGGGTATGACATGCAAGAACGGTAAAAACGAGGCCATTTTGACGATATTCCACACGCAGTCTCATTCGCCAGCAGAGTCCTGCGAAGGCGATGGCTTGCCTCGCCTGTGGAGGCTGACTAATTCGTTGACAAGACATCTCCACCTACGTAGGTGGAGGCGTAAGTGTATCTCAATTCAAATTATCTCTAGACGTGTTATACTTTATATAGATATAAGAAAGTAAGGCACTTTCGCTGATAAGCACTTCCCAGCAAACTTTCACGAAATGGAGAACACTTAGATATGACTTCTGAAGAGATGCAAACGCTGCTCTCAAAGGCGAACCACGCCATTGTTGGTGTCAACCGCGCAAGGGGGGGACCGCAGCTTACTCCCGTCTGGTATGCGTGGGATGGGACAGCCTTTTTTTTCACAACCACGAAAGACCGCGCCAAGTATTTGAACCTCAAGCGCGATTCATCCATCTCACTGATTGTCGATGATCTTCTCAGCCGCAAGTATGTTGTGGCCTATGGACGAGCCGAGATTATTGAGCAGAATGTGGGTGAACTTGCGCGCCCTATTATTCAGAAATATCTGCCGGCAGATCAGGTTGAAAAGATGGTTCAGGGGGTAGCGAACGATCCAGGCCGCGTGCTTGTCGTTTTACATCCGGAGAAAGTTGTTGCCAACTAATACTCGTATTATCCTTGACACTGATCCGGGGATAGATGATGCCCTGGCAATATTTCTGGCCCTGGCCTCACCTGAGGTGCAGCTTGAGGCCATCACGACCGTGAGTGGGAACGTGCATGTCGACCTGACGACGCGCAACGCTTTGAGCCTCCTCGAACTGGCCGGGCGCACTGACATTCCTGTTGCACTCGGGTGTACACGGCCACTGCTGCGTCAGCCGGTGGAGGCGGCGTATGTGCATGGGAGCAATGGCCTTGGGGAGATCGAACTTGCCGCTCCCCGCACAACTGTGGTAGCTCAGCATGCGACGGAATTGATCATCGAGAAGATCTTGCAAGCCCCTGGAGAGATTACACTGGTAGCCATTGGACCACTGACAAATGTGGCGCTGGCCCTGCGCCGCGAGCCGCGCATCGCCCAGGCCGTGCGCGAGGTGGTGATTATGGGTGGAGCCCTGCGCGTTCCTGGCAATACCACGCCGGCGGCAGAGTTCAATATCCTGGCAGATCCCCACGCGGCCCACATGGTGTTTCATGGTGGCTGGCCTATCCGCCTGGTCTCGCTCGATGTCACGAACCGCACGCCCCTGCATCGTGAACAGGTGGCGCAACTTGCTCGCAATGGCCATACAGTCACGCGCTGCATGGAGCAGATGATCGATTATTACTTCGATGTCTTCGCGCCTGCCTATGGGGTGACCGCCTTTGCTATGCACGATCCTCTCTGCCTGGCGGCGGCCTTCCAGCCGGAATGGATCACCTGGGAGCCGGCGTACGTGGATGTAGAACTGCTGGGCGCGCTCACCCTTGGAGAGACGGTGGCCTTTTTCAAAGACTATGGCGCGGCAGCTTCCGCGCCGCCGAACATGCAGGTTTCTACGGGGGTCGATGCTGAAGGCTTTGTCTCATGGTACCTGGCACGGATTGCCGCGACCTTTGGCTGAGAGAGGGGATCGCCGCGTGATGAAAACGCCTCCAGGCGATAAATCGGGTCTCTACGATAGATGGAGACAGGCCCTCAATGGATGAATGGGAGTAGATGCCACAGATGTGGCCCAAAGATGAACAGGCCGACGACGATTGAGAGCATTGCGTTGAGTAAGACCGCGCCCGCCGCCACGTCTTTGGCGATCTTCGCCAGGGGATGGTATTCGGGCGAGGCCAGGTCGACGCAGAGTTCGCACACCGTATTAATCATCTCAGTGACGAACACGCTGGCGATGGCTACAAAGACCATGGCGAACTCAATGGCCGAGATATGCAGGAGAATGCCCATGATGATCGCCAGCGTCGCGATCAACGCGTGAACACGTATATTGCGTTGCGTGCGCAGCGCGTACCATAGACCATTGAAGGCATAGCCGAAACCAGCAATAAACTTGCGCCACTCGCTTTGGGGAGTGGGTGAAGGCGTCGCTGGCTGACCCATGATCTTATGCCTTCTGCCCCACGGCCGCGAGCACGTTCTGTTGCAGCCGCACCATAGCCTGGTAGCCCATTTCGGTGTGATCGTCGTAGCCGACCAGGTGCAGGACCCCGTGAGCAATCAGATAGACCAGCTCGTAGACCGGGCTGTGACCAACTTCCCCGGCCTGGCGGATGACTGTGGGCCAGGAAATTGCGATATCGCCTATATTGGTTGTTAGTTCAGGCGGCGTGACGAAGACTTTTTCGCCCTGCTCAGCGTTTTCTTCCCTGGACCATAGCTGGTCGGCGGGCGCGTCTACCAGGGGCTTATTCAGCAAGGGAAATGAGAGGACATCTGTGGGGGTGTTCTGCTGGCGATATTGCCTGTTCATGTCCCGTAACGTCTCGTCATCAGTGATCAGCAGCGTCAGCATCACCGGCTGGTTCACTCCTGCCTCTTGCAGAGTGTACTGCACGATAGCGTCTAGATTGATAGAGGCCAGCGCCTGCGTCAGTAACTTGTTGAGTTCATCGTTCTCTACGTTCGTATACAGATCTATCTGCGCGAGTTGTTCTTGCATTAGATGTTACGCCGCAGAGATCCCCACCTTGAAACGCGAAGGAGGAAGGAATCTCTACCTTTCCTTTCGTTACTTCCCCGTAATAGGAGGGGGGTTTTTGGTCCCCTTGACCTACGCGGTGATTATAGTTCAGCCCTTCAGGTGTGTCAAGCGGTTGGAGATTGTTTTGTCGCCTGTCTCCCAAAGGCAATCATAAAGACCACAAAGCCAATCACCAGAATGCTCAGCAGGCTGATCGAGCGGTCCAGCACGATAGCTGCCAGCGCCAGACTTGTAGCGTTGGGAGTGAATAGCGCGATCGTGGCGATCATGCCGCCCTCGACCAGGCCAACTCCTCCACCTGTAAAGGGGATGGCGGTGAGCAGCGCTTCCACCAGCGCGATGAATAGTGCTGCCGCGATAATATGCAGCAGGTCCCCTCTAATCAGGTTGAGCGATAGGACTACGAAGAAGAAACGCAGCGACTCGCAGGCCCAGACCCCGAGCGTCAGGCCTGTGAGGGTGGGCAGATGGCGAAATGAACCGAGTGTGCCTTCCTGGAGATGGTTGTAGTGTTCGCGGAAGCGCAGCGGCACAATGCGCGCGATATGCGTGCGGAACAGGCGTAGCATAAACAGGCCGATGACGCCGGCAATCACGGCTGCCAGCGCAATTATCAGGCCAAAGCGTACCTGCCACGGCATCGTATCGTGCAGGCTGATCATCACTGCCGAGATGCAGAGCAGGAGCAGCACGATCAGGTCCAGCAGGCGCTCGGCGCGCAGAGTGCCGAAGCTGCGTGAACCGGAGACCCCGGTCTCCCTGCGCAGCAGGTAGGCCCGGTACAGATCTCCTAGCTTCGCGGGCACGATGGCGTTGG
>JALYVR010000620.1 GCA_030853145.1 Chloroflexota bacterium
GGGCACGAGAGGTAGGGGTGCGGTTTACAAGCCATTTGTTGATACTACATCACTATCGACCAGCCTGATGAAGAGAAAATAGACCATATATCGGCCTTGGAACAGGGCACCCGCAAGGGAGTGCCCTGTTCCCACACGACATATGATGGAGTATCAACGCATGGCTTGTAAACCGCGCCCCTACCTCTCGTGCGCTTTCTTCTCAACCAATTGGACATCTTTGAAAGTCCTCTGCAAGAAACCTACCTTTGCGAATCATTAACCCCCCCTACGCAATTGGTTGGAAAGGACCACCCCGCTCGCTTGAGATTGAAAAGAAGCCCCCAGGATACGCATTTATCTGCGTGTCCTGGGGGCTTCTTTGTTCTGGTTGTGGTAGCTTATTTATGCTTGCGAGCCTGGCTTATCCTCTACATCCTCTATCAGCTCTGATGTTGATACATTCAGTGCTTTTGCCAGTTTGCTTAGCGTAAACGTTGTGATGCTTTGGTATGGATCTGCAAAAATCATTTTGATGGTCTTGTAGTTCACATCGGACAGTCTTGACAGCTTCCCCATACTTAGCCCTTTAGCTTTTGCTACCTCTTTGACTCGGAGCCGTATCATAGCGTTCCTGTTCTTTCCAGAGTTAGAAGGACTGTACCAGAAACACCCATTTGACAACACTCCTGTAAATATGGCAGCATTAAAAGTGATCTCTAAATATATGGGTGTTTTTATACCCTATCGACAATTTAAAGGGCGTGATTAGTATGAACAGATGCGAGATAGAGAAGCTGGCCAAATTGATTAAGCAAGAAGGAGTTGAGCATGTTGAGGTGTTAGGCATAGAGCCTCTTAGTTCTCCTGGGCGTGGCCTATGCCTGAATGACTATTTTGTGAAGTGTATCTATAAACGAAACGGCCTGCCATTTGTAGTGAAATCATACGAACAATGGCAGTGCCGGAAGAATCCCCCATCGTGGTTGTAGCAGGAAGAGGACTTTATAATTTTTGGCTCTTCTAGGGTTACCTTTGAGTGACCTGAGTGTATGGGAAGATGATCTAGTTTAGCCTATAAAGCGTATCTGTAGGTATATAGGGCGGGTGGGACTCGAACCCACACGAGCTTTCACTCAGAGGATTTTAAGTCCTCTGCGTCTACCATTCCGCCACCGCCCCTTGCTTAATCGCGCTGTCACGTGATGTGATAGTAGCATGTTACGGAAATTTCGTCAATCATTTCTGTGTATTGACGCGCGGATTCATCTGCGGGATAATACGTGGATGCGTGGGTATGTTCCATTTTTCTAAGAAGGCCGTGGGTGCAGATATATGGGTAACGAAACTGAGAGGCAGGCTATGCCCCCGGAGGAACTGGCGCGGGGCAGCTACGAGGTGATCGTCGTGGGCGCGGGCCATGCCGGCTGCGAGGCGGCGCTGGCCTCGGCGCGCATGGGGCGCAAAACGCTGCTGCTGACGATGAATCTCGATAGCGTGGCGCTGATGCCCTGCAATCCCTCGATGGGTGGGCCGGCGAAGGGACACCTCATCAAGGAGATCGACGCGCTGGGCGGCGAGATCGGTCGCACTACCGATCGCACGTTCATCCAGATGCGCCTGCTGAATACCAGCAAGGGGCCAGCCGTGCAGGCGCTGCGCGCGCAATGCGACAAGCAGGCCTACCGCCTGGCGATGAAGTTCGCCCTAGAAGCTCAGCCGGGGCTAGATCTCAAGCAGGCCACGATCACGCGCTTTCTGAGCGACACGGGGGCCAATGGACGCCCGGTGATGAGCGGCGTAGTGACGCGCGAGGGCTGGCGATACGAGGCAAAGGCGGTAATCCTGACCACCGGCACGTTCATTAACGGGCGCCTGGTGGTGGGCGAGAAGACGCAGCCCGGCGGGCGGGCGGGCGAGGGTCCGGCGCTGGGCATATCTGACGCCCTGCGGACCCTGGGCCTGGAGGTGCGCCGCTTCAAGACAGGCACGCCTCCCCGCATCGACGCGCGCAGCATCGACTTCAGCAAGACAGAGCCGCAACCTGGCAGCCGCACGCCACTCTACTTCTCACAGGACCTCAGCGCGCGCGCGGATGTGCAACTACCTGGCGGGCGGCCCAACGCGCTCTACCCGGTTACAGACCAGGACCTGCACGGCTGGCGGCCGCAGTTGCCCTGCTACCTTGTGCGCACAAACGAGCGCACGCACCAGGTGATCCGCGATAACCTGCATCGCTCCCCCCTCTATAACGGCGTCATCGAGGGCATCGGCCCGCGCTATTGTCCCTCCATCGAAGATAAGATTGTGCGTTTCGCAGATAAGGTCTCGCACCAGATCTTTTTGGAGCCGGAAGGCTGGCGTACTGGCGAGGTATACGTGCAGGGCATGAATACCAGCCTGCCGGAGGATGTGCAGCTTGCCATGCTGCGCAGCATCCCGGCGCTGGAGCACGTCGAGATGATGCGCGTAGGCTATGCCGTCGAATACGACTACGTGCCGCCGGATCAGTTGTTCCCCACACTGGAGACAAAGCCTGTCGCCGGTCTCTTCCTGGCCGGTCAGATCAACGGTACCTCTGGCTACGAGGAGGCCGCCGCCCAAGGGATCATGGCCGGGATCAACGCGGCCCGGCATGTGCGCGCCGAAGAGGGCTTCGTCCTGGGGCGCCATGAAGCCTATATTGGCGTGCTCATCGACGACCTGGTGACGCGGCCGATGAGCGAGCCGTACCGCTTGCATACATCGCGCGCCGAGTACCGCCTGCTGCTGCGCCCAGAAAGCGCCGACCTGCGCTTAAGCGCGTATGCCTACACGTTCGGGCTGATTGACGAGGAGCGCTATGCCCGCGTGCTCCAGAAGCGCGAGCACATTCAACGCACTCTGACGCAACTCGATGCCCTGGCGTTTACCTCGTCGCGCCTGATCGAAGCCTGCGCGCAGGAGGCGGGCATCGCGCCCCTGGGACAGATGATCTCGGCCCGCGAACTCCTGCGCCGGCCAGAGGTAACCTACCAGCAGGTGGCCCATCTTGCCGGCCGGGTTACAGAAGAGATTGAATCTCCTTCTATTAACAGTAGAGTTATTTTTGCACTACCGGTTCTGGAGCCATCCGTCGCGGAGGAGGTAGAGTTACAGGTCAAGTATGAGCACTATGTGCGCAAGCAAGAGCAGCTTATCCACCGGACGCGGCGCCTGGAAGAGCAACGCATTCCGGCTGCTCTCGACTATCAGGATGTGCCACATCTGCGCATCGAGGCGCGCCAGAAGTTGGCGCGCACTCGTCCTCGCACAGTAGGACAGGCTTCACGTATTGAAGGGGTCAGCCCTGCTGATATCGCCATTCTGATGGTCTATCTGGAGAAGCATAGAAAGGCCCAGGCAAGCAAGGGGAGTTGAGGGAGCGTGCTCACTGCTATGCTCTTGACAGTACCATAACTAAACGTGTACCATACACACAACAGAGCTACAGTGTATCAATGGAGAGTGGAACTATGCATGATTGTCCCCCCACATGCATAGATCGTGGTAGAAATGGCAAATCGTTTCGCTCGATCCCAGGAGATGAGGATTCTGGCAACTTCCTGTAATTGCGTAAGCGGCTCTGCTGTGATCGAAATGAGATTGAACTGCTCCGTGTGGTTATCCACTCTCACCTGGGGAACCCAGGCTAATGC
>JALYVR010000621.1 GCA_030853145.1 Chloroflexota bacterium
GAACATCACCGCCCCGCGCTGTGCCAGGCGCTCGCAGATCAGCCCGCCCCCACAGCCCACCTCTAAAATCTCCTGCTGCTGGAGCGCGCCCTTCCCTAAAACTCGGTTGATACACGATTGGATATAATCACAGCGCTCGCCGGTCATCTGGTTCAGAAAACATCCCTCGTTCCACCAGTCGAAATCATCAAAGATCTCCGTCTGCGATCGCCTGCGTGTGAATATGGCCACGAAAAAGTCCCCCTTGCGCAACTATATGGTACGTATAAACGATTATATAGCATAGAGGAATATGTTTAAGGAATGCGAAAACATGGTATAATGGGGATATATACTGTGCGACTGGTGGAGAGGACACAGCAATTATGGCAATGTTTGAAAGTTTATCGAAACGGCTTGAAGGTGTATTCACAAATCTAAATGGCAAGGGCAAGCTCACCGAGGAGGATGTCAACGAGGCCATGCGGGAAGTCCGCCTGGCGTTGTTGGAGGCTGATGTCAACCTGCGGGTAGTGCGCCAGTTCGTCGAGCAAGTGCGCGCGAAGGCTGTCGGGGCCGAGGTCCTGGGGAGCTTCTCGCCGGCGCAGCAGGTGCTCCAGGTCGTCAACGAGCAACTGATCGAGATGCTGGGTGGCGAGGGAAGCCAGAATAAACTTGACCTGGGTGGTGCGCCTCCGACCGTCATTATGCTGGTGGGGCTCCAGGGCGCCGGCAAAACCACGATGGCCGCCAAGCTGGCGAACTACCTGCGCAAGCAGGGCCAGCGCCCCATGCTGGTCGCCGCCGATATGTATCGTCCCGCGGCTGTTCACCAGCTTCAGACGCTGGGTAAACAACTCTCGCTGCCGGTCTATGCCGAGCCAATGGGCGCGGACCCCGTCGATATTTGCGTTCACTCGCTGACCTATGCCCGTGACCAGGCGGCCTCCGTTGTTATTCTTGACACGGCCGGTCGTCTTAATATTGATGAACGTATGATGCAGGAGGTCACCAATATCCGCACGCGTCTCCAGCCGCGCGAAGTGCTGCTGGTAGCTGATGCGATGACTGGCCAGGAGGCGGTGCGTGTAGCGGACGACTTTAACAAGGCCGTCTCCCTGACGGGGATGATCCTGACAAAGATGGATGGCGACGCACGCGGTGGCGCGGCTCTCTCCATCCGCTCGGTGACAGGTGTGCCGATCAAATTTATGGGCGTGGGCGAAAAGACTGACGCCCTGGAGCCATTCTATCCCGATCGTTTGGCCTCGCGTATACTAGGAATGGGTGATGTACTTTCACTGATCGAGCGTGCGCAAGAAACCATCGACGAGGAAGAGGCCCTGAAAGCCCAGGCCAAACTACAACAGGGCAAATTCGACCTGGAAGATTTCCTGAGCGCCATGCGCCAACTCAAACGCATGGGTCCACTGCGACAGGTGATGGAGATGATGCCGGGTTTCAATAAACTGGCCGCGATGCCGGAGATGGATGAGGCGCTGGAGGGGGACCAGTTAAAGCACATCGAAGCTATTGTGCTCTCAATGACTATCGCGGAGAGACGCACTCCCGATATTATCAATGGCAGCAGACGTAAACGGATTGCGCAAGGCAGCGGAACCAGCCCTCAGGAAGTGAACCAGTTGCTGAGCCAGTTCACCGAGATGCGCACGATGGTGCGCCAGATGTCAACTGGCAAGGGACAATGGGCACGCCTGGCCAAGCAGTACGCCGGAAATGGTAGTCCGGGAGAAGGCGGAATGCCGGGGATGCCCGGTATGCCTCCAACCCCCCCCTTGCCAAGACCAGCGGGGCCAGGCAACAAGAAGAAAACTGGCAAAGCCGTACGCAAAGAAAGAAAGAAACAAAAGGCCAGAAGCGGAAGGAGGTAACCCTCTTATGCAAACAAGACGCACTGTTCATCTCAAGAAAAGTGTGACCCAGGCGCTTCTTGGGGGACTTATCACCGCCCTCATGCTGCTTACCGCAGCCTGCGGCGGCGACCCACACGCGCAACAACAAGCCAGCCAGGGCAGGGACCAGCTCGATAAGGCGATCCGGCATGCCGTTACTATTGGCGTGCCCGCTGCCTCGCTGCAACCTGTGCAGAGACAGGAGCAGACGCTCAACAGCAGCAGTGCTCCATTCTCTCTGTTTAGCGACCAGGCAGCGACGGACTATTATAATCACCAGGCATCACAGTATCAACAATTGCAACAGCAGACTCAGACTATTATTACTACGACTACCGGTCAGTATCAGACGCAGGCCCAGCATGATATGCAGAATTTCCAGGATGCCCTCACGGCCCAGCGCACAAAGGGCAAAGGTAATATTCAAGCCTTCACTGAGCAGTATAGCCATGACCAGTCTCTGTTGTCCACAGCCCAATATCCTAAAGATTATGTAGTAATTAGTAAGGAAGCTTCTACCAATACGCAGGCCCTGGACCTGCTTCCGGTGACGTATGACCAGCTCAATGCGTTCCATACGACCATCACTCAGATGCAGAAGGCCCACATCGACGTGAGCGCCATGCAGACGCAGTATCAGGACGATATGCAGTCCTTCAATACTGCCGTCATGCCGACCGATTTCCAGAACCTCGGTATCTTGCTGAATGCCCAGTATCAGCAGGCGGTGGTCAGCTCTATCCAGTCGCTGCCATACGTGGGCAGCGCCAAGCTGAACCAGTTCCAGACGCAGTTGGCCCAGCTCAAAACCTACGGCATGAATAGCAGCGCTTACCAGAAGCGCTACGACGCGGACCGGGTGGCCATGACCAAGGCCACTACGATCCACGAGTACCTGGTCGTCTCGCAGCAGATCGATACCGATATGTCTGCTATGCACGCCGACCTGGTGCAAGGCGAAGCCTACTATATGGTGAAGCAGATCGACCGCCAGGCCAAGGACTGGGGCAATGCCAACCTCTACCATGACAAGTACGATAGCCATAATTACATCGTCGATTCTGGCTATAGCCTCGATGGCATCGGCTACTGGCTGAACCGCGAACTCGGCTGGACATACACGACCCAGGATTACCAGGCGGTGATCGATGAAGAGAACAACGAACTCTTCAATCTGAGCATGTTCCAGCAGGACTATAGCGATACAACACCGTACAATAAGGTACACGCCACCGACCTGGCGATGCTGGATCACTATAAACTGCATAAGGGACAGGTAATTGTTGTCTCGCTGGCGGAGCAGGCAATGCGCCTGTACCAGGATGGCAACCTGGTCACATCCTTCCATGTCACTACCGGCCGCGTGGAGCGTCCCTCGCTGCCCGGCGTCTGGACGGTGCAGGACCGCAAATCTCCCACGATGTTTAAGTCCAGCGATCCTCCAGGTTCGCCGTACTGGTATCCCCCGACGTATATTAACTACGGGATCAACTATCACTGGGGTGGATTCTTCATCCACGACTCCCCCTGGCGCTTTGATTATGGTTCTCACACACAGTTCCCGCACGCTGATTCTAGCGGCGACGTGTCCTTCTCCTACAACGGGAGTCACGGCTGCATCAATATGCCGTTGAGTCAGGCCGGCTGGCTCTACGCCCATACCACCTGGAACACGATGATCGCGATCTATTAAGAACACGGTTATCCGTTGGCCAGGACGCCGGCATGGCAAGGCGCCCGCGAGGGAGGCCCCTCCATATC
>JALYVR010000622.1 GCA_030853145.1 Chloroflexota bacterium
TGCCATCGGTGAACAGGCGGGCTTGTAAACCGCGCCCCTACCTCTCCTGCCTCTTTCGTCTCATTGCATCTCATCCTTCCACGCGCCTGCAAAAACCCTATCCCTTGTGTGCCTCCGCCATGGCCGTCTGTGATTTCCTCGTGATACTATGTCTCCTCGCTGTGATCGTGACGTGATGCAAAGAGCTTATCCTATAGGCAGTACAGATACACAGTACAGAATGTAAGGAATAGTCAATTTGTTACGCACCTCTCGCGAAAGAGGGGGCAGCATTTATCTAGAGGAGACAAACAATGCGTACACTCACTGCCATTCAACCACGATCGGCCACACAGATTGGGGAGCCTCCAATTGCCAGGTTCCTGTTCGCGGACACGCGTATGGCCTGGCTCTGGCTTATAGTGCGTCTCTATGTAGGCTATCAATGGCTGGTTGCCGGTACTGACAAACTAACGGGCCGCTCGATTGATATCGGTTCGTTCGGTCAGAGCACTGGCAGTCCCTGGGTCTTCAGCGGCCATGACGGCGTGCAGCTTCGTGGCTTTATTATGAGTGCTATTGCGCAGGCCAGCGGCCCGCATGCAGCCGTGCAGAGCTGGTATGCTGGCTTCTTGCAGACCTTTATCCTGCCAAACGTCGGCGTTTTTACCTACGTCGTCACCTTTGGTGAGCTTCTTGTCGGCCTTGGTCTGATCTTCGGTGTCCTGACTGGCATCGCCGCCTTCTTCGGAGTGTTCATGAACCTGAACTTCTTGATGGCAGGTGCGGTAAGCATCAATCCGATCATCGGTGGCCTGGCTCTGTTCCTGGTGCTCGCCTGGAGGATCGCCGGCTACTATGGTGTCGACCGCTGGCTACTCCCGCTGCTGGGCACACCCTGGACCGGCTCGCTGGCACATACGAGGGAAGCTGAAGTAACTCCGGTCGCAACGGTGCCGACCAGGAAAGAAAAGGTAGAGGTAATGGAGAAGGTGGAGAGGTAGGGGCTTTGACGCAACAGCGTTGAAGCAAGGCTGGCGGACTTTCAAATCTGAAAGCCTGCCAGCTTTTTTGTAGTATCATGAGCGTGGAAAACATCGAGCGGAAATGCTCCCCGAAGTGATATATTGCTTCATCCAGACAGAGAATAGTTGTGGCATGGACACCTCATGGTTTCAGGCTTTTTTATGCATCTGTTTAGTACCACATGGTGTCCTTTCTTACTATCCTTTCCAAAAAATGCAAACATGGTGAATGGAAGTCAGCAGAGAGATACTTGAAAGAGAAGGATCAGCTATGGCAGGATGGTACGATCAGTATCAACAAGGTTTGTATCAGGGGGTGTATGATGAATTGTTGAGCATGCAAGACCGCATTTCTGAACCTCCCCTTTATGAGGAGGCCCTTCTGGTCATGAGAACCCTCATGAAGCGGGTCCGATATAATATCGAACTCCTGCTGTCTCACCTCCAGGACATGGGATATCTCTTTGGTGAGGGCCGTTATGAAAGTCTTAAGGACAAAGCCTATTGGGAGCGGGAAGCTCCTGTGTACCAAGCACCTACGCCAGAAATATGGCAACAGGTCAACACATTGGAACAACGTGTCGGGCCGTTACCACACTCTCTCAAATGTTGGTATGAAGAAGTGGGAAGTGTCAATTTGGTTGGCTTGTTCCCCTCATCGCCTGGTCGCGTCTTTGACCGTGCGTATGGAAGCAGCCTTGATCCGCTTTTTGTGTATGCAACGACATTGGTGCTTCAGATGGTGGCTTTCCCACTGGAGGATGGAACCTGGGAGGAAGAGCCAATGCTGCCTCTCGCACCAGATGAGGATTCCAAATATCGCTACAGCGGATCGGGTCCATATTACATGCTCTTACCAAGTAGGGCTTTTGATGTTCCTGTGTTTGGTGAACCACATGACACCACCTTCGTCGACTACCTGCGCATCTGCTTCAGGTGGGGAGGGTTTCCAGGGTTGGAAAAGGAGAACCGGTTAACGCCTCGTGAATTCGCATTTTTGACCAAAGATTTGCTCCTTTTTTAGTAGGAAAGGGAGACCATTCCAGAACGGGGCTAATTGCCTGCTTTCTGAGTAGAGTATCTTTCTTCGTTCGCTTGTAGACGGCCTATCCCGATGAACAGATAAACGGTTTGCCCTCTTCTGGAATGGTCTCTAGTAGCATCTGTTTACGCGATAATCCCCATCCATTCTTAACTTCATGTCTATTGCTCCGTCAAGCTTCACTTGACGGATGAAATGGCGGCCAGGACATGGCGACCGCAAGGGTCGCTACTACACCTTTTCCGTCAAGTGAAACTTGACATATATGGGGCTTGTCAACCGCGCCCCTACCCCTTCTCGTTTGTTTAGAACAAGGATGTCCACGGGTGTCCCTCGCCTTCGACAGCCTGGCCCCCGATCTCCTCTTCGTCTCCAGTCGTGGTCGTCTGGGGATGCACGATCAACATCGGGAGCTTCGTCGCCCCTAGCACATGCTCGGTGATGCTGCCCAGCGTCAAGCGCTGCAAGCCGCTTCTGCCGTGTGTTGCCATCGCAATCATGTCGCAGCCGGCAAACATACCGGCGCCTTCGGTGCTCTCGCCCGTCTCCGCCACTTTGATGAGCGTGCCTGCTATATCAGCATCAAGCACGCTGGAAGAGGTGACCTGGAGATGCAGGGCCGCTAACGCTCCTTCATGCAGTCGTTGCTCAATCTCGTCAAGATAGGCTTTGGCGTCCACCAGTCCCTGCCTGGTTACCTCGGAGTCATGGGTGTCCTCCCCGGCCTTCAGGGGAGGTAGATGCAGCACGCGAACCAGGTGCAGCGCGCCCTCGGCCGGTGCGGCAAATGCTGCGGTAAGCTGGGCGGCAGGCTCCAGGGCCGCTTCAGCCAGCGCAGAGCCATCAAGCCCTACCAGGATACGGAACGGGTGTGCGGTATCGGGGGATGTTCCCCCTGTCGGTATCGTGCCATCCTCGCGCAGCACCAGCACGGGCACGGGGCCATGCCGCGCCACCTTCTGCGCCACACTGCCCAGCATCCAGCGCTTCATCCCCGTGTTGCCATGACTGCACATCACCACCAGGTCGATCTGCTGCTCCTCGATGGTCCCTAGAATAGTTGGCGCGGCCGAGCCGGAGATCACCTCGATTTTGGTGTCAATGGTTTTAGGCAGAGCCGTCTCAACCAGGTCGGCAAGATACCTGTTTGCTTCGGCTATTTCCGCTTCCATGGCAGGCTCTGCCAGTACTACAGGCTGTGCCAGGGAGGCTGTGTAATCCATCGGCGGATTGACAACCTGGAGTAATACGATTGTGCCACCAGTTGCCCGTGCTATGCGCGCGGCCGCCGGTATGGCGCGCTCGGCCCACGTTGACCCGTCCAGGGGTACTAAGATGCGTTTGAACATACTATTCTCCTTCTAGATTATATCGCCCCTACGCGAAGGAGCAAAAGAATCCAGAGGGTGTCTCTCTCGACAAGAGACACCCCCATATATACTCTTATGACCCTATTGAGCATATTCTACCATACTATCAAGCTGCCCATCTACCCTGAATTCATCAGGTGCGAGAAGATAGGATAGTGAAACGGATAGACGCTATAACCACATGCTCTTTCAGATCGTATGCTGACTCACACTATGTATAGGAT
>JALYVR010000058.1 GCA_030853145.1 Chloroflexota bacterium
ACGCGGCTGCGCGAGGCCTGGCGTGCTCGCTGGTGCGCGGCATCGTTGATATTACCGGCTCCCGGCTCATAGGCAGGGGTCTGCATGTCATCAATGCTCACGACCCGACCTCCTCTCCCCCGGCCAGCATCTGCGCCGCCCGCAGCACCGCCGCCACCGGCTTGACATAACCGGTGCAGCGACAGATATTGCCGGCCAGCGCTGCCCGCACCTCGGCCTCGTCGGGCTGGGGATGCTCGCGCAAAAAGGCGTAGCTGCGCATGATGAAGCCCGGTGTGCAGTAGCCGCACTGCGCGGCCCCCTCCAGCGCGAAGGCCTCCTGGATGGGATGCAGTTTCTCGCCCGGCGCCAGCCCCTCGATGGTGAGCAGGTCACCCCCGTCGGCCTGGGCCGCGAGCATGCAGCAGGCGTTGATTGAGCGGCCATCCAGGATCACGCAGCAGCCGCAGCAGTCGCCGGTGCCACAGATCAGCTTGGTCCCCTTGAGGTGCTGGTTATGCAGCGCCTCCAGCAATGTCTCGCCCGGCTCTACGCGCCACTTCACACGACGCCCGTTGACCTTCAAGGCGATCTCTATCTCAGGCATGCAGCCACTCCTCTCCGCGAGGCGCCAATCCGGCCGCCTGGCGCAGCGCGCGTACCGCCGCCACGCCGCTCACGCGCCGCCGGTAGTCGGCGGAGGCACGCTGATCGCTGATGGGGCGCACCTCAGCGCGCACAATCTCCGCTACGCGCTGAAAGGTCTCCTCGCTGGGAGCCTGACCGGCCAGCGCCTCCTCCGCGCGCGTGACCCGCAGCGGCACGGGGGCCACCGCCCCCAATATCAGGCGCGCACTCTGAATCATACCATCCCGCACGAACAGGACAGTAGCCGCGTTCACCATCGAAATATCCTCGGCGGTGCGCCCGATCTTGTAGAAGCCTCCCCGCATACCCTCCTGCGCAGGCGGGATACGCAGTTCAAGGATCAGTTCGCGCTCGCGTACACTCTTAGCGGGACCTATAAAAAAGTCCTTCAACGGCAGCACGAGCTCGCCTTTGACGCCGCGCAGGACCACCTGGGCGTCGAGTGCCAGCAGGGCGGGGGGCGTGTCGGCGGACGGCAGGGCGGAGGCCACATTCCCGACCAGGGTCGCCATGTTGCGAATGTTCGGCGAGCCACATGCAGCGGCGCCGCGTGCGAGAATGCCATCGGCCAGGGCCTGCGCACGCGGGTAGCGCGCAACCGTGCGCATAGTGACCCCGGCGCCGATATGCAGCCAGCCCTCTACCTCGCGAATATAGTTTAATCCCAACCCACGAATATCTACAACTTCATATACACCAAGCATATAGCGCGGATTCACCAGCAGGTCGGTGCCCCCCGCGATCACGGTGCGCTCCTCGCCCGCCAGCAGGTCTGCCGCTTCAGCCAGCGTTGTTGGATGATGATAGGCCACTATCTTGAGCATATAAAGCTACCTCTAAGACCACATTGTAGAATGATTTTCCCTGCTACGCAATCCGCCGTTCCCGTAGGAGCAACGCGGGCGAGGCATTGTCGGCGGACAAGAAGAGCCGAAGCCATCGCCCCTACAAATTTGAAAAATGGAGCACCGCCTCCAACACGCCGCCGGCAACAGCTCGCGCTTTGTCCGAGATGGTAAAGCAATGCTCGCGCTTCGCCCGTGGATCAACGTCACCTATCTTCATCCCGACGCCCACCAACAATCCATCGCGTACCAGGCCGCGCAGGATACCGGAGATGGCGGCACTCACCGGCACAGCATCAACGCCGTCGGGGGCAGTGTCTGCCGGCCTCACCACAGCCACTGTCTCACCGGCCCGGACCATATCGCCTATCGCCCGCACACCATAGAGCTTACCAACACATGGCGCGCGTAGCAAGCGCTCACCACTATAGCCGCCAATAGTACCTGGTACTCCAGTGTTTGGCTCGGCCGCTCCCTGCACATAGACGCGCCCCAGGTTATGCCCACGATTGGTCTCCACAACGGCATGCACATCCTTGCCCGCCTCATAGCCAGGGCCGAGCGCGATGACGATAGGCGCATCTTGCATAGTCACCCCACTATTGTACTTCGTGAGCGTCGCCTCCACCAGGGCCACCGGCTGCATCTGCCGGAACAGGCCGCCATCTGGATCAACCACAACTGGCACCAGGCCGGCCGCTAACGCCTCACGCGCCTCCGCTACCGATATCACATGCCGGGCGGTCACCCCCTCAACAGTCATCTGGCCCAGCACCACCGCCTCCGCGAAGGCTACCGTCCGGCGCAAGTTCGTAGGCTGGGCCAGTTCGCTTGCCAGCACCGCGAAACCCGCCCGCGCTAAGCGGTGGATGACCCCGCTGGCAAGATCGCCAGCTCCCTTGACCGCCACCAATGTGTGTCGCATATGCTCTCCCAAAGAATGAACGTGATACCGCCACCATATCAATGCCAACCAATATAGCGCAACGCCTGCGAGATCTCCTGGCCGGCGCGTGTGATAGCTACGATCAACTCGGCCTCCCTGGGATGGAAACGCTCGCTGGGGCCACCGATGGAGACCGCGGCCACGACACTGCTAAGGTGGTCGAAAATCGGGGCGGCGACCGCATCCACGCCCTCTTCCAGTTCGCTACAGGAGAGAGCATAGCCTTGCGTCCGCACCCGGCGCAGTTCCTCAAGCAACTGGCGCGGCTCGGTAATCGTCCTCTCAGTATAGCGCTCCAGCACAGCATTGTTGAGCACCTCGCGCAGCCGCAGCTCCCACTGGTGCGCAAGCAGCACTTTCCCGGTGGAGACGGCATGCGCCGGCAGGTGCTGGCCCGGCACATTGACGGCGCGCACAAAGAAGTAGGAATCTTCGGTGTCGATAATCACCGCTTCCATGCCCTCCAACACGGCCAGATGCACTGACTCGTGGGCCTGATCGCGCAGTGCCATCATGATCGGCCTGGCGGCCTTGCGCACCGCATGGGAGCTGAGCACACTGGCACCCAGGGCGGTGACGCGCAGGCTGAGGGCATACTTGTGGCTATCCTCGTCCTGCACCAGCAGACCCTCGCTCACCAGGGCGGTCACCAGGCGATGGGTGGTGGATTTAGGCAATCCGGTGGCGGCGGCCAGATCGGTGATACCTAGCAGCCGCTGATTGCTAAAGGCGCGCAAGACGCTGGCGATGCGGCGCACGATCTGGACGGTTTTTTCTCCCTCCAGGGGTTCTCCATGACGCATAGGTCGCTCCCCAGAGCCAGCAATCTCTCCCGCGTGCTGACCCCCTGTTCTACACAATGGAACAACGTTCCACCTATGCAAGCGAGTATAGCCAATGGAGGGAACAGGTGTCAAGGGATGCGGGAGTGGTGTTTTTCAGCGATGCTTAACGCGCTCTGCCGGTGGTGAGCCACTCAGCCCAATCGGAGCGCTGCCGGCTGCGTGCTGCATTGGCGGCATCCTCTGAGGCATAAGGAACCTGGATATGCTCCACCTGCCAGGAGTAGTGCATTTTGCTCAGAAGAGCATAGCGAGCGTGAAAGCTCCCCGACTCCATAGCATAGGGAAATGGTGTCTCCATCGTATAGGCCGGCATACCAACGCTGCCAGGATTGACGAGCAGCTTTCCCGGTGGGAGAGAGACGGTTCGCGGAATATGGCTATGCCCAGAGAGGACCACCGGTTGCGCAATCGCGGCCACGCTAACTTCGATAGCGCGCGTGCTTCTCAGAAAGACGCCGGCAGCTTCGACTTGTTCAAGCAGGTATGGCGCATCAAACAGATCACCATGGCAGACAAACAGTTCATCCGCGAACACGACTGTTGCCGGTAACGCACGCAGCCAATCCAGGTGAGCTGGGGTGAGTTGTTCTCGTGTGTAGCGCTGTGAAGAAGAAAGCTCCTCCAGCGGAGAGAACAGTACGCGGTCGTCGTTGCCGCACACGCTCAGCATATTGCGCGCCATCAGGAGATCGGCCGTTCCCGCTGGATCAAGCGGGCCGGTCAGGTGATCGCCAAGATTGATGATCTGCTGGATACCTCTCTGCTCAATATCCCTCAAAACAGCTTCCAGCGCCCAACGATTCCCATGCACATCGGCGATAACCGCCAGAGAGGTGGGAAAAAAGTTTTCTTCATTCATGGATCTTACCTTTCCAAATTACCACGCAGAATGCCTGCTCCCCCGGAGACATCACTCATCGGCAAGGAGACGCATATCATGGAGGGGCAGGTTCGTCCGACTTGCAACCAACTCCAGCAGGGCTTGACTTTGCTGTTGATACTGGTCAAAGGGGAGTACGGGTCGCTGCAAACCAGACTGATGCTCTGACAGCAACTGTAGCCAGGTCACGCCTCCCTGCTCTCCTGAGAGGGTATATACCAGTCGTTGTCCATGATAGGCCTCATCCTTAAAGCCGGACCCCTCGACACTGAAAAAGCGGGCATCTTCCCAGGCAATCCACATCCTACGTCCATTTAAGCGCGCCTCCAGGCCCATTTCTGTCGCTTTCACCCAGTAGCGCAAACGCCACCAGACGAACCAGCAAAGCCCACCAAAGAAAAGAGCACAGATCCCGGTAAGAGCCGCAACAATTGGATCATCACCAGTGTAATACGCATCATAAGGTGTGGTAAAGAATACAACGAGCGCCCAGATTGTCAGGCCAGCAAAAAATAGCGCCATGAACCCGAGTATGCCATATATCCAGTTTATTGTCCCCCTTTTCGGACGCAAGGCGATCTTCGTTGGCAATGAGAGTCCATGCTCGTTTGGAGATGGCTGCTCCTGAGCTAGCAGATTCACATCACCAGCCAACATCCTCTGGTGTTGCTGTGTATGCCGTTTTACAGCCTTTTTTTGTGAAAGAAAACTGAGTGTAACAAAAACAAATATGCCGCCCATATACACAATACTAGAAACATTATTCAAACTGATCTTGAAGGTTGGGAGAAACAGACTCACCATATAAACGAGCAGACCAATACCCAGGAGAACTATGGAAATCACGAGGAATCTCTGCCAACGGCGTTGCAGGCCGAGCCAGGGGTCATTTACAGGCATAGCAGCACCCTCCATAGCGCAGATTATCATAGCATGGCAGACACAAGTTAGCTCCTCTATATCATACAAACGAAAGTTTTCCCAAAAACATAACATATTTCCGCTATAGCAGATCCAGGGATCTGACAAGCTTCATGTGACGATCTATGTGTAGTGGCGTCCCTTGCGGACGCCATGTCCTCCCATTGAAAGCATTTTCGCCTCAGGCAGCGCGTCCCTCTGCTCAGATGGCAAAAGAGCATCTAGAGAGAACGCGTACCATAGCGACGCTACAGCATTCTCTCTAGATGCTCTGCCTTTGCTTCGTGGTGAAAGCTCCTCTACAGGCGGTTATTTGAGAAAGTGGGCGATCTGGTTCAGATCCTGGGCGGCCTGGTGCATGGCCTCGTGCGCGGTCTTCTCAGCGCTACACACGGCGTGCAGGTGGGTCTCATAGGTTGTACGTGTGGTGTTAAAGTTCGCCGGGGTCAGGGTTGGCAGGTTCGTCTGGATGGTGTCAAACTGGGATTCCGCTGTCTTGAGGTGCGCGACGTAGTCATTGTAGAGCGCGGTCAGGCGCGCCTTTTTATCGCCATGAGCGTCAGCGATGGCCTGCTGGATCTTCGCCTTCGCGCCCTGCATTTTCTCATCAAGCTTGCGTTCAATGTCGAAGTGGAGCTGCTGGTAGTCTCGGGGCAAGACTACCGCGAAGATACGGAACTCAAAGAAGATGTTTTTGACATCCTGGCGCGCCGCTGTCACACTGGTGTCGGCGTCGAGCCTGGCCTTCAGGGAGGCCAGATCGTGCTGGTTGGTGGCTATGTCAGCTTGCAGGGCATTCGCCTGGTCGCTGTTGATGTGCTCGGCTTTCAACTCCGCCGCGACTTTGTCCCTCAGGGTGTCCAGCGCGCTCTGCCGCGTGGCGATAAGCTGGTCGCCGGCGGTAATTACGCAGTGTACGTCGGTCGCGCTACACTTTGCCGGTGCCGCAAAGGCGGCCGCGGGCAGAAATCCGCCCAGCGCCAGCACAGCCAGCATGCCGACAATACCCATGGCTCCAAGCCGGCGAAGATGGATAAATAGTTTCATTGTACGCTGTTAATCCAATTCACGCTTTTTCTCCTTACGAAAGATGGAAGTAAATATGCTTCTAGAGGAGTAGTGTAGTAGGGAAAACTCAAGAATGTCTCAAGGAGGGCAACAGATTTGCTCAACATTATCAGGCCCGTGAGCCGGGGTGTCGCGAGAGAATGTGTTGTAGCGTTGGCCTCCAGCAAAGTTGTATCATAAGATGGACAGTTCATCGGCGAACTTTCTTTAACAAGCAACCGACTAGCAAAGCTAGCGAGGAGGGTATTTCCAGTTATGGCTATGCAAATGGGTCAGCAGGTGACCGTCGAGTATGATGTACCGGCGAAGATGCGCGATGGTGCGGTGTTGCGCGCCAACGTCTATCGGCCAGCCGGCGAGGGGCGCTGGCCGGTCCTGCTCACGCGGCTGCCGTATGGCAAGGATTTTCCGCTTGGCAGCGCGCTTCTGGACCCCGCCCAGGCGGCGCGGCGCGGCTACGTGGTGATCGTGCAAGATACGCGCGGACGCTTCACGTCTGAAGGCGACTGGTCGCCTATGCGCCATGAGGGGCAGGATGGCGTTGACACCCTCGAATGGGCCGCTGGCCTGCCCTATAGCAATGGCACGGTCGGCATGTACGGCGCTTCCTATTTCGGGTTCACCCAGTGGTCGGCGGCCGTGCAGCAACCACCTGCGCTCAAAGCCATGGTGCCCTTCACTACCTGGAACGATCCCTTCAATGGAACGGTCTTCCGGGGAGGCGCGCTAGAGTTGGGCTTGATGGGGAACTGGCAACTCCTGATGGGCATGGATGTGCTGATGCGCCGCCATCGCGACAATCCCCAGGCTATGGGCCAGGCGATTTATCTGTGGGTCAAAGAGGTCGATGCCCTGGGCAAGGAGGGCTACTGGTCGCTGCCACTACGGGAGTTTGGCCCGCTCAAAATGCAGGATGTGGCCCCCGACTTCTTCGAGGCCATCGACCACCCGCTGGACCGCGCAACAGCGGAGCACATGACGATCCTGGGCAAGCTTGAGCAGGTGACCGTGCCCACCTTCAATGTCGGCGGCTGGTACGACATCTTCTTGCAAGACACCCTCGCGAACTTCAAGACCATGCGCGAGCGGGGCAGCACGCCGGAGGCGCGCCAGAGCAAGCTGCTGATAGGCCCATGGACCCACGGCTCCCAGGGCGCCCTCATCGGCGAACAGGCCTTCGGCTTTGGCTCGTCGGCTGCCTTCATCAACCTGCAAATCGACTTTATGAGCTACCAGTTGCGCTGGTTCGACCACTGGCTCAAAGACACCGATACCGGCATCACCAAAGAGGCGCCGATCAAGATCTTCGTGATGGGCAGCAACACCTGGCGCGACGAGCAAGAGTGGCCCCTGGCCCGCGCCGTCGAGACGCGCTACTACCTGCACAGCATCGGCAAGGCCAACTCGCTGCACGGCAACGGCTTCCTCACAACTGATCTGCCAGACGAGGACGAGCCTGCCGACCAGTATGCCTACGATCCCAAGAACCCGGTGATCACACGTGGCGGCGCTCTGCTGATGGCCGCCGAATATCCCGCCGGACCCTTTGATCAGCGGCCGACCGAGGAACGCGACGATGTGCTGATCTACACCAGCGCCGAACTCAACCAGGATGTCGAGGTCACCGGCCCAATCAGCGTCCATCTGTGGGCTACCTCCAGCGCGCCCGATACCGACTTCGTGGCTCGCCTGGTCGATGTCCACCCCGATGGCTACGCGCAGAACCTGACCGACGGCATCATCCGCGCCCGCTACCGCGACACCGCCCACGGCGCGGAACCCTCGCTGATCGAACCCGGCCGCGCCTACGAGTACGATATCGATCTGTGGGCCACTAGCAATGTCTTCCTGGCCGGCCACCGTATCCGCCTGGACATCACCAGCAGCAACTTCCCGCGCTGGGACCGCAATCCCAACACCGGGCACGACTTCGGCGCCAGCCGCGAGATGGCCGTCGCCCAGCAAACCATCCAGCACGACCACGAGCACCCCTCGTATGTCGTGCTGCCGGTTGTTCCTGCGGCACAGCAATAAGGAAGCCGAGGTAGATAACATAAGGGTAGGATGCATAAGAGGTAGGCCTACGCAGGCTTGTCAACCGCTCCCCTACCTCTTATGCCTCCCACCCTTGTAAATCTTGTTTTATGACATATTTCTTCTAAATGGATACATGTGATCCAGCGCGGCGGACGCCATCCATCGTGTCTCTACCTGGGACGAGGAGACCCCACCATGATGCCAGAACAGCGCGAAGAGGATCAGGCCAACAACCAGCAGCAACAAGACCACCAGGCCCAGGATCATCTCAATATGCAGTTCGCGCTTAAAGGAGAGCAGCGAGTTCCAGCCTTCTCCGGGTTTGGGCACCTGCACACGTGGCGCGGGCGACGTATCTTCGCTGGTCACATCGCCTTGCAGGGGCGAACTCGGCGTCTTCCCCGTTTCCTCCAGGGTGGCAACCTGGACGTGAGCAGGCATGGCTAACATCGCGGGCTGCGGCGTGCGTGGAGGTGGCGCCGCCATCTTCATAGATGGCACAACAGGCAAGGTCGCGCGCTCACGCTGGCTGACGGTCACCGGGACCGCCTTTGACTCTTTCTGGGCCGACTGCTCCTGCAACCTTGTTTGCAGCACCTCATCGTAGGCCTGCGCGAACGCCATAATCGTGGGATAGCGCTGCTCCGGCTTCTTGGCCAGGGCACGCAAGAATACCTGGTCCAGTTCGCGCGGGAACGTGGGGTTATACATACTGGGCGGCGTTGGAATCGTGTGATGATGGTGCTGGAGCAACTGGCCGGCTGTGCCCTCAAAGACGGCGCGGCCAGTGACGAGCTGGTACATCATAACAGCCAGAGCATACTGGTCGGCGGCAGGCCCCACCACAACCGAATTGGCCTGCGCGGGATCATCAAATTGCTCAGGGGCCATATAGAGCGGCGTCCCCACCGAACGATGCAGTGAGCGGCCATCGCGATAAAAGGTCGCCAGCCCAAAATCCGCCAGCAGCAGATGCGGCCTCCCATGCGGGAAGAGCCTGGAAATCATGGCCGCGCGCGCCGCCCCCAGCGTGATGATATTTACCGGGCCGCGCTCGACACGGATCAGAAAGTTCGTCGGCTTAATATCGCGGTGAATGATGCCATGATCGTGAGCGCGCTGTAATCCGGCGGCCGCCTGCGTAAGATAGTAGCCAGCCTCCTCAGCGGCGATAGGCCAGCTAAAACCGAACTGCTGCGTGCGCCGTTGCAGCCATTTCCAGAGCGACCCTTCCGCAAGGTACGGCATGACCAGGTAAGTAATTGACTGTGTACCAGACTCGACGATCTCTTCGCCGAAATGGTAGAGCGGCAAAATGTGCTCGTGCTCCAACTCCGAAACGGCCCGCGCCTCACGCACAAAGCGTTTTGCCGCCTGTGACCCCTCGGGGGTCGCGGGGGCAGCACGCAGGTCGCCGCAGATTACCTTGATTGCGACATTACGTCCAATGCGTTCATGCTGGGCAAGATAAATATCACCCATGCCACCACTTTCGAGGAGCCGTAAGAGACGGTATCCACCAAGCGTCTTCCCCACCAACATATTCATCTGTTTCGTCCCTCATAGATCACGAGAGCCACGAGCATCATTATCAGCAACGCTATCCATTTCTCGCAGCTACGGGTTAGTGTCTTATTTTCCCTACATTACAGTATACTGTTCTTTAGAAAATCTGCCCCATGTATAGGATGAACGGGCTGTAGGGAAGGGCGCAGGCAAGCGGCGCCTGTACACGAAATAGGGATCACCTCCCGGCATACAAAAAATAACTATGACCTGATTGACAGACAACACCAGTGTGAAATAATAGGCTACGTCAAAAGAGAGATTCTTGTTCCTCCGCTCGTATATGTAGTTGATGATCATCTTCATAAATGTTGGGGGCCATCCCACATACAGATACTTCGGGGACCGGGTAGCGCATATAATAGCATCATACCTATATCTCGTACTCAGAAAGGAAACGCCATGATTGATGACTATATGAAGTCTAACCAGGTACACTGGGATGAACTGGTGGGAGTGCATGCCAGGTCAGAGGACTACGATCTTGAGGGCTTCAAATCGGGCAAGAGACGGCTCCATTCTATCGAGCGCGCGGAACTGGCAGATGTCGCGGGGAAATCGCTGCTCCACTTGCAGTGTCACTTCGGCCTGGACACGCTCTCCTGGGCCTCCCTTGGCGCAAAGGTCACCGGCATTGATTTCTCCAGCGAGGCCATTGAGCTAGCGCGAAGTCTGAGCAAAGAGCTGGGCATCGCGGCGGAATTCGTCTGCTCAAACATCTACGATCTTCCCAGCGCCCTGGCTGGCGAGTTCGATATTGTCTTCACCTCATACGGAGCTATCTGCTGGTTGCCGGACCTGCGGCCCTGGGGTGAGATCATCGCACGCTTCCTCAAACCCGGTGGCACCTTCTACATGGTAGAGGGTCACCCCTTTATGTGGGTCTTCGATGACCACTCCCCGGACCTCAGCGTACGCTATCCCTACTCTTCCGCGCCATCTGAGGCCATAAAAGATGAGACGCAGGGGAGCTACGCCGATGAAAGCGCCATCCTGACCCACCCAACAAGCTATGGCTGGAATCACAGTATGGGCGATATCCTGAACGTGCTCACCACGCCAGGCCTGCATATCGAGTTTCTCCACGAGTTCAACTTCAGCGCGTGGAAGTGCTTCCCGGACATGGAAGAGATTGAGGGCGGCTACTTCCGTCTCAAAGATCCGGAAAAGGCCCGCATAGTGCCACTGCTGTTCTCGCTGAAGGCAACCAAACGCTAATCTCGCCCAGTAGCTGGCTGCTTACGCGCCTGGGTTGCAAGCCCACCTGACTCAGGCACGCAAGCGGCCAGCTACACGTTACCATCTCTTGCACTTTATATGCTCAAAGCGTATACTTAATCTATGAAGTTGGCTTCTCAGGCGCTTCAACGGGCCCAGGTTAAAGTGAGAAGCAGAATCAATGCATATTTGGTTGTGCTTTGATCAACTATATAATATATACTAAGCATGGCTCTATAACAGGAGCCACAGGCAAAATATTTTATCTTCACAAGGAGATACACCTATGGCAGTTGTACGCACCTCAAAAGTCGATCTAAAAGTGAACGGAAATAGCGCCTATGCCTTCGTCGCCGAACCTGATGATCAGGCCACGCATCCCGGCATGGTGCTTATCCAGGAGTGGTGGGGCATCGAGCCACACATTATGGACCTGGCTCAGAAGCTGGCCGCGGCGGGATTCGTCGTAGCCGTACCCGACCTGTACCACGGCAAGGTAGTCACCGAACCCGATGACGCGATGAAGGCGGTGATGATGATCAGAGGCAACGTCGATAAGGCCATCAAGGAGATCACTGGCGCCCTCGATACGGTCAAGGCCATGCCCAATGTCGAACCCAAGAAGCTGGGCCTGATGGGCTTCTGCGTGGGTGGCTTCTTGACCTTCACTGCAGCAGCTCGCTATCCCAGCCTCGGCGCCGTCGTGCCCTTCTACCCCGGCGGCTACGACCCAACACCGGAGGAGGTCGCGAAGGTTGACGCGCCTGTCATGGCCTTCTTTGGCAGTCGCGATGACAGCGTGCCCATGCCACAGATCGCGAAGATCGAGCGCATGTACAAGGAGGCCGGCAAAGATCTCACCGTCAAGGTGTACGACGCGGGCCACGCCTTCCTCAATCCCTCCCACGGTATGGGCAACGAGAAAGCCGCCGCCGAGGCCTGGCCCCTGGCCGTCAATTTCTTGAAAGAAAAGTTGAGGTAGACCAGATAGGCAACCTACGCGCTCGAGGGAGTTCCGCCTGCACCCATAGCACAACCCAGCCAAAGTCTGCTATGATTATCCTGGTGGATCATCATAAGGCACACCGGGAAAGCGAGTACTTCGATTGCGATGACGAGAGAGAGCAAAATGATTGCCCAGGAGCGGCGCCAGCGCATCTTTGAGATGATAGAAGCCAGCGGCGTCGCCTCGGTGCGCGACCTGGCCCAACGCTTCGAGGTGTCGAGCATTACGGTAATGCGCGACCTGCAAGAGCTAGAGGTGCAGGGACTCATCCAGCGCGTGCATGGTGGGGCAATCAGTGTGCGCGGCGCCAGCTATGAGCCACCCTTTAGCGCGCGCGAGAACGACAACGCCGCCGCCAAACAGCGCATCGCCGCCAAAGCCGTGGAGATGATTAACGACGGCGATAGCCTGATCCTTGATGTGGGCACGACAACGCTGGAGATCGCGCGCGGTCTGAAGGGCAAGCGCAACCTCACGGTGCTGGTTACCAACCTGCGCGCGGCTATGGAACTCGCCAGCCAGGCCGCAATTCAGGTCATCGTGATCGGCGGGAAGCTGCGCACCAGCGAACTCTCAATGGTCGGACACCTCGCTGAGCGCATCCTGTGCGACTTCCAGGTGGATAAGGCCTTCATTGCTGTCGGCGGCATCACTATCGAACATGGCCTGACCGAGTTCAATTTCGACGAAGCCGGCACCAAGCGCGTGATGATCGAGCGCGCGCGCCAGCGCATTGTGGTCGCCGACCATACTAAATTCGGCAAGGTGATGCTCAGCTCAGTCGCCCCCTTGAACACCATCAATACAATCATCAGCAGCACGGAACTGGATGGCGAGATGGTGACCCGGCTGCGCGAGGCTGGCATCACGCTGATCCTGGCCTGACAAGCCTGCTCAGTCCGGCGCTGCCCAGCCCTTCGCGCGCTCGACCGCTTTGAGCCAGCGACGATACTGCGCCTCCGTGGCAGAGTGCTCGCGCGGCGCGTAGGTCGCGGCTTCCTGCCACAGGTGCGCGGTCTCCTGCAGCCAGAGCTTAGCGCCCAACCCCGCCAGCAGAGCCGCGCCAAAGGCGGTCGTCTCGCGGATAGCTGCCACATGCACCGTAACGCCTGAGATATCGGCGAGCGCCTGCATCAAGAAAGTATTGGCCGATGGCCCGCCATCCACCTTGATACTCCTGATGGGCCGGCCAATGTCCTGCGTCATGGCCGCCAGCACATCACGCGTGCTGAAGGCAATGCCTTCGAGGGTAGCACGTACCAGGTGGGCGCGCGTGGTCCCGCGTGTCAGGCCAACGATGGTGCCGCGCGCATAGCTGTCCCAGTACGGGGC
>JALYVR010000623.1 GCA_030853145.1 Chloroflexota bacterium
CTTCTGGGCTTTTGCCTACAACATCATCCTGGTACCAACCGCGATCCTGTCGCCACTCATCCCGTTCTTGCGGGAGAATGCGCCGATCTTCGCGGCGGCGGCCATGGCGCTCTCATCGGTGACGGTCGTCAGCAATTCCCTGCGGTTACGACGTCTCGGCCGTTAAACGGCCAGCAGGGTAGTGAATGAAGGGAAGATGTGAGATGCAAGAAGATCAAAAGCCGGATGTGCTGAAACGACTCTCGTATATCGAGGGACATGTGGCAGGTATACGGAAGATGGTGGAGGAGGAGAAGTACTGCGTTGACATCTTACGTCAAACCTACGCGGTACGCAAAGCTCTGGAGAAACTGGAAGCGCGTATCCTGGAAGGGCATCTCCGTACCTGTGTCCCGGAAGGCATCAAAGGCGACCGCGAAGAGGAAGTCATTCAGGAGTTGATTCAGCTCTACGCGATTGCTGGAAATCCGTAATGAGCTACCTTTCCATCTTTCAGGAGATCGACAAACGTCCTGGAAGAAGGGAATTGTATAGAACCTATCATCCCTTCAGAGGGTAGCTCGCTGTGAAAACGGCGTCGAAGGGATGAATTGTACAGTATATGTTCACACTGATTCAGGTGAATCACAGGAGGATAGGCATCATGGAATCGACGACACTTGTGGCCCCCGACATTTCTTGCGAGCATTGCCAGCACGCCATTGAGGGAGCGGTTGGCAAACTCGATGGCGTGCGTACGGTCGTAGTTGATATCCCGGCAAAGACGGTTCATATCAACTACGACCCGCAGAAAGTCACGCTGGCGAAGATCGAGGAGGTCCTCGACGATACCGGATACACAATAGCAAAGTGAGGCTTCGTCGGTCTCTGGATATGCTGCAGGGACGGCTTGGTTACCAATATGCAACCTTGTCGTCCCTGTGTTGTGCGAGATCGGTAACCAGGCCGTGTTCACCTTTCTCTCAAAGTGTTTTTCATGCTACGATTGATAGTACTCTGCACCCGCAGGTGGCTCACCCGTAAGTAACGCATATTTCATTTCAAAGAGAGAGACCAGGGCGAAAGTCTGTACAATGGTTCGTATGAAGGCCTATATTGATTCTGACACAAGGAGGTACTCCGATGACAGAGAACGTTCCAGTAGAATACGCACTGGCAGGGGTAATGCTGGTGGTAGCCCTCGCATTAGGTCTCCTGACACTGGCGCTCGGCCGTGTCTTTGGGCCAACTCGACGCCCACAGGAGAAAAATCCCCCACCTGAACATGGGGGACGAACGGGCCACAAAACCTGGGTGCAGTTTCGCTTGCGCTACGCGGTACTGGCCCTCCTCTTCGTGTCTTTTGATATGGAGATGGTGTTCATGTTCCCCTGGGCTGTGGTCTATAAGCGTGTTGGATTGGTCGCTTTCTTCGATATGTTCGTGTTTGTCGCTATCCTGGCAGCCGCTATTTTCTTTGCCTGGAAGGAAGGTGCCTTTGACTGGGAACGCTAACGCTGCCACGAGCGCCCCGCGTGGCTGGTTTGCTCGCTTCATGCAGACTCCCCGCCATTATTTTGCGATTGATGGCGGTGGCGGCGCTCATGTGCTCGCAGCATTGATGGAAGTTCACCCCTCTATCAGGCAGGTTGCCACGCCACGTCATGCCGACCTTTTGCTGGCGTTCGAGCCTCTTGCTCAAAAGCTCTCTACCGCAGTCGTAGAGCTTGCGCGCGCGCTTCCGCGCCCCACCCGTATACTCATCGTGGGTGAGCCTGGAGCCGGGCAAGACGACATTCCAGGGGTGGAACAGACTCGTCTTGAAACGTTCTTCCCTGGCGCGCGTCGCATTTCCCAGACCTCAGTAGCAGACGTGCTTGAGGCCATCCTTTCCCCGGAACAACCGGTAGACATCACTGACATTGACGGATCGATGGTTGAGGAGACCACCATTGAGCTTCCACAAAAGCAGGAGATGGCGACAGAACTGGCTGTGCTGAGCCTGGGTCCGGTTCAACCGTTCACCTCTGGACCGCTGCGCCTCTTCCTTCTCTGTGATGGTGAGCAGGTCCTCTCTGCACAGGTTGAAGCTGGCTATGCCTATCGCGGCATTGCGCAGGCCATGATCCAGCTCGATTGGCGCCAGGCTTTGCACGCGGCTCGTCGCCTTGATCCACTTGCGCCTCTTGCAGGCCAGCTTGCCTACGTAACCGCACTTGAGCAATTGCAAGGGTGGCAGGCTCCACCGCAAGTGATGAGGTTGCGCGAGACTGCTGTCGCACTGGAACGCGTGGAAAGCGTTCTGTGGTGGCTCGTGCGTTTTGCGAATCTTCTGGCTGATGCTGCATTGACCTCGCGAGCATATCGCCTGGCAACTCGCTATGCAGATCACCTGTCGCACTGCTGGCGACAGGCGCCATCCACCTGGATTTTGCCACAACACACTCTATCCACCCCGGTTGTGGTAGAAAATACCACGGCCATGGCACCGATGAGACAGATTGCTGGCGAAATTGAAGCCCTGAGAAGACAGATTGAGCGCAATCGCCTGCTTGCTCTGCGGACTCGTGGTATCGGTGTGCTGGCGACGGAACGACTCGAAGCGGCTGGCGTGAGCGGGCCAGTTCTCCAGGCAAGCCAGCAGGGCGCAGGTGATATCCAGGGCCGACTCATTGCCCGTCTTGATGTTGCCATGAGTGATCTGCGCGAAGCGGTCGCCATCCTGGCAGCAGGAGAATCGGTGCCAGCGCAGGCTGTAAACTGGGAAATGCCTGCGGGCACGGCGCATGTGACTGTCAGGGGGCCGCGCGGAGATATTGGCCTGCACCTGGAGAGTTCCGGTGGCAAGAAACCTACCGGTGTGGAGTGGTTGCGCCCCTCGGCGGTGCTGCTTCCTCTCCTGCCAGAGATGCTGGCCGGTCAGAAGCTCGCGGACGCGGAAGCACTCATCGCGAGCCTCGATCTTGCCATGGCGGAGGCAGACGGATGAATACGCTGGCTATTTCACTGCTGGTGCTGTTCGGAGTATGTATCGGTACATACGGTATCGCCGTGCTCCAACACCTTCTGGCCGTTGGCCCTCGTCACATCGGCCTGGCTTTTACATTGCCACTACGCGATGCCGTTGTGCTGCTGCGCCAGGAAAACCTGTTGCCGCGCGGGGCGGACACGTTTCTCTTTCGCTCAGCGCCACTTGTTGCTGTGGCAGTGGTAGCGCTGGTGGCGCTGGTGATGCCACTTGGGCCGAACCTGATCGGGTTTGATCCTACCATTGGTCTTTTCTATTTTATCGTGTTGCTCAGTCCGTTCGTTGTGGCCCTCATGAATGCTGGCTGGAGCCAGAACGCCAAGGAGGGGGTGTTCAGTACCTTCCGCGCGGCCGCCTCCCTGATCAGTTACGAGGTCCCGATAGGCTTCGCTGCCATTGGCCCGGTTATGGCGGCGCAGTCCCTCTCGATACAACATATCGTGCGGTCACAAGCAGGGCTCTGGTATGTGACCTGGCAGCCTCTTGGACTGGCGATCTATGTGCTTGCCTCCCTTTTCATCACCTTTCGCCATCCTTTTGATAGCGCGCTCGCAGGGAGTGAGCTTGAGGGGGGTGTGCTCGCGGAGTATTCTGGTCCGCGT
>JALYVR010000624.1 GCA_030853145.1 Chloroflexota bacterium
GGGGCAGCTACAACGTATCGGGCCAGCGGCACAGCCAGGCGATTTCGCGGAGGTCCGTATCCCGCGCCTGTTGCGCTATCCTGCGCTGGATACATTGGCAGGCGCGCAGCGTATCCAACTTGACACGTGCGAGTACATCGATCCTGACACTGGCGCGAACATCGCCTATCGCTTTAAGAGGCTGGTTCCTTTTCAGAGGTCACAGGAGCAGGAGAAGGTATGAATCCCTACGACTTTGTCCCTATCGATACAGAACACCCACCCGAACGGCGCAGACCTGTGTGGCACCACGCCCTCAAAAGTGCAGCTACGCCTGCCAGCAGACTGTTTTCCGGCCATCTCTATGTGACGATCAAGGCGGAAACGCCGCTATTCATCCCTGACACCGAAGCGCCTATGCAAGATCCCAATAATCCTGCCGAGCACATTTACAATAACGCAGGGAAATATATCATTCCGGGATCATCCCTCAAAGGGCTGTTGCGTAACGTGGTAGAAACGCTCTGCAGCGGCTGCCTGCGCATGCTGCACCTGCCTCCTGGATACGAGGAGCGCTCTATTCCCTCAGGCTTCATGGGTTGCCAGGACAACCGCAATCTGTGCGTTGCCTGTCGCATCTTCGGCATGATGTCAGAGGGGCAAAGGAACGCGCAGGTGTTTCTAGGCAAGATCAACATCGGAGACGCGCTGGCCAATAAAGAAAGTCTGGCCATTCATGGGCCGATCTACACGGCGATCCTGGAAGGTCCCAAACCGCGCCATCAAGCCTTCTACCTCGATGCGGATAAACGCTACATCGCAGGCAGGAAGTTCTACTTCCACCATCATGGCAGGCTCACCACTGCGGACCGTTTGCTACAGATACGCAACGAGCCGGGCAGATACCGCAATCAGCATATTGAGCCAATCGATACGGGGACAGAGTTCAACGCATGCATCGATTTTACCAATCTAGAGGCTGACGAGTTGGCGGCCCTTTTACTGGCTATCACGCTGAAGCCAGATATGCGCCACAAAATTGGCTATGGCAAGCCGATCGGGCTGGGGAGTGTCCGCATGACGCTTGCAGAACTCCGCCTGGTGGATTATGCCACCCGCTACACAGCATTCCGCTCCGGTCGCGGCATATCCAGCTACAATGCAGACGAACTTACAAACCTTGTGCATGATCAGATGGCCTCTTTCGATGAACAGGTGAATGCCGCCTGGCGCCGTTTTTACGGTCAGCCAGCGCTCGACCATCTGCACAGCATCTGGGGCTGGCAGCCTGATAGTCTGGTTGTATACAGTTATCCGAATCGCGATTGGTTTGAGGCGCACTCCCAGGCGCGCATCGCGGATACATGGGATCTCTAGTGGGACATTGCGCGAGGCACAGTGATGAAGGCGCTGAGCATAGCCTCGCGCCTGGCTCTGTAAGCCTGCGGAAAGGAAAACACCTCCCCCAAAACGAGCCTCGCGCAATGTATTGCCTGCAACGGCTTCTCATGCTATACTAGAGGAGTGGGAGGCTAAATGAGGGGGTGGCCCGCTTGGGATTGGAACTCTCAGGTACAATTTCTACCGGAAGTCTTCCAACTCGACTAAATGGCTTGGCTGGCCCGCTTGGGATTGGAACCTAGAAATGAGTGGGATGTCGAACGGCAGGAAGCTCCCACCGGTCAGCACTCGCAGAGCGAAATGGCCTGGCTGGCCCGCTTGGGGTTGGAACAGTTGAATAGTTTTGCCACGCTCGTTGGTGAAAAACTGGCGAAATGGCCTGGCCTGCCCATTCGGGGTTGAACATTCGTAGATCGCTAGCTTGGATCTTGCGGCGCACACAATAGGTCCTCGGATGAGCCAGGGAGGGGCCTCCCAGGCCCAAGGTCCTGCCCCGCGGACGCGGCAAGCCGGGTCCCTACGCGGATCGGGGCGCCCATCATCCTGCCCAATGCAGGGTAACAGTCCGCTAAAAATGAGGTAAAGCTGGAGGTATACATATGCTCTACGACCAGGCCATGGAAGCTATAGCCGCGATTCGAGCGCGCACCGCCCTGAAGCCTGCGATCGCCGCGATCCTGGGGTCCGGTCTGGGCGACCTGGTGAGCGATATCCACGATGCAGTCGCGCTCCCCTACGAAGAGATCCCACACTTCGCGCGCTCAACCGTACCCGGACACGTGGGTCGCCTGCTCATCGGTACATTGGAGGATGTGCCTGTTGTGGTGATGCAGGGGCGTTTTCATTTCTACGAGGGCTACTCTCCACAGGTGCTTACATTGCCCGTGCGCGTCATGCGCCTGCTTGGCGCCTCAACCCTGATCGTCACAAATGCCGCCGGTGGCCTCAATCCAGCGTATCATGCGGGCGACTTTATGCTGCTTCGCGACCATATCGGTATACCAGGGATGGCCGGCGCGAATCCGCTGGCGGGGCCAAACGACGAGCGCTTTGGAGAGCGCTTCCCGCCGCTGGCCAGGGCCTACGACGCCGAATTGCGCGCGCTGGCTCGCTCAGTTGCCGCTGGCTGGCCGGATATGACGCTGCATGAAGGGGTGTATGTGATGGTCAGCGGGCCAAGCTACGAGACGGGGGCCGAACTCAAGTTCTTGCGTCAACTCGGCGCCGATGCTGTCGGCATGTCTACCGTCCCGGAGGTCATTGTGGCCCGCCACATGGGGATGCGCGTGCTCGGACTGAGCCTGATTACAAATACCGCCACCGGCGAGGAGACGGAGGTGGTCAACCATGCCGAGGTGCTGGCGACCGCCGAGGCCGCGCGCGTGCGTTTCGCGGCCCTGGCTCGTGGCATCGTGCGCGGCATCGCTACCCTGCCTGCTTGATCCTGATCTGCTGCCAGGTCCACTTCCAATGCACGCCCGACCAGTCAACCAGCACTACCAGGAAATAGGTCCCTGGACCGGCTCCCTGAGCCACGGAGTAGGTCCAGTTGCCCACGCCATCAGCAGTGCAAGGCTGGGTCTGCGGCGTCGTTGTGCCGAATATGAGCGCATTGGGAACTTCCGCCTGAAAGGGCGCTTGTAGATCCTGCAACAGATTGTGTGACTTCAGCCTGGCCGCGCCGCCCTGGCCCTGAATATTGTCCGACACATGGCTATCTTTGGTCAACCACAGTTTGCAGACAAGCCCCGGTGCATGCACCGGCTGGTTATGCTCTTTGTCTACAACTTGAATCGATACGGTGTAAGAGGTAGTGCCGTCTGCCGTCTCAGATGTCGTGATGGAGTTGATTACTGGTTGCCCCAGGGCCACCGGTCTCTGCGTCGGCGTCGGCGTCGGCGTCGTATTTTGCTGAACCACTGGCGTTGAACCCATAACGACCGTGGGAGGCGCCGTGACTTTCCGCGGGCGCGTCATAGCTCCTACCACGAACCCGCTCATAAGCCCAGCCAGCGCGAAGAGCACAATGGCAACTGTCGCAATTGTGCGTAACCGTGAGCCTGCATTGCTCGCACTCTGTCCAACCTGCATTGTAGGTAGCCGCGCTCCTCTCATATGCTCAGCATGTTCATGCATTGTACCCGTTATCTTTCATCATAGCATACTTGAGGTATGTTCTTCGCCGCAATACTGGCGCTATAGCCCAAACGGGGGACTACGC
>JALYVR010000625.1 GCA_030853145.1 Chloroflexota bacterium
GCACCATCAGGTAGCGGCCAACGGTATCGCTGGAGTTGGCCAGGCCGTTCTCAAAGCCCGCACAGGCAGAGTTCAGCAGCAGGCGCGGCGTCTCGATGGCGTAGCCGCTGACGATGACAACTTTGGCCCTCTGCTCCACCTGCTTGCCATCAGGATCAAAATAGGTCACGCCGGTGGCGCGTCCATCTTTGCCCATGTTGACGCGGGCCACCATGCAGTTGGCGCGAATCTCGGCGCCATGCCGGATGGCATCGGGCACATGGCTGACCAGCGTGCTCTGCTTGGCGCCGACCTTGCAGCCCTGGATGCAGAAGCCACGATAGATACAGTGCTGCCGGTCGCCATGCGCGCCCGACAGAATCGCCACCGGACCGCCCACCGACACGGGAATGCCCAGTTGCGTGCAGCCACGAATCAGGATATCGCCGACGCCGCCCATGGGATGCGGGCCGTAAGAGTAGCCATGTGGTTCGCCCCAGGGATAATAGGCGGGGCCGGCGACGGGGATCTCTTTCTCCAGCAGTTCGTAGTATGGCTTGATATCCGCGTACGAAATTGGCCAATCGACGCCCACCCCGTCCTGCGAATACACGCGGAAGTCGGAGGGATGAAAGCGCGGCGTAAAGCCGGCCCAGTGGACGGAGCCGCCGCCGACGCCCTGGCCGCTGTTGTTGGCCCCCATCGTGATGGGGTCATCGCCACCGCTGATACGCAGCTCGTTCCAGTAGAGTTTATGCGAGCCGGCCTCGTCGCTGACCCAATCGCGCTCGGTATCCCAGAACGGCCCGGCATCGAAGCCGATGACGCGAAATCCCGCGCGCGCCAGGCGCTGCACCAGCACGCCACCCGCCGACCCCACGCCGACGATGCAGAAATCGACCTCCTCGTTCAGCGGGTAGTGACGCATGGGCGCATCTAGTTTTTGTACCGGTCCCAACATGTGCTCGTGTTGTTCCTGCTCGGACTCGTGAAAAGCTCCAAAGAGCGGTTGTTTCATTGGTATCTCTTCCTCGCTATGCTGTGTGATATAGCCCCTTGAGACATGGCCCCCGCAAGGGAGGGCCACTACACATATGCCCATTGAATGAAATCAATGGGTGCCTTCCTGGCCTGATGGCTGGCTCTTGTGGCCGCCGGGGCCGCCAATGGGCTTGTAGATGTCAGAGAGGGACGTGGGCGGCGCCTCCCATTCGTAGCGCTGCTCATGCACCTCCCAGGGTTCCGGCTTGCCGCCTTCCAGGCGCATATAGCCACGCGGGTACGCGGGTCCGCCGAAGCCGATTTCGTCCCAGGCAAAGGGATGCGCGTAGTACGCCTCGATGGCATCCTGCACCAGCAACATCCAGTAGCGTCTCACAGGCAACTTCTTCCAAATATCCTCGCCGGCCGGCGGATTGTCATCATGGAGGGTTTGCAGCACCTGGTCCTGTTGCAGCGGGTTAAGTTGGATAAACGCCGTGCCAAACATATGCTGTGCGATGGCTTGAATCCCTTGTAGGCCCAGGCGATGCGCCTCGCGGTCGGTGGGCATATCTTCGTAGCGATAGCCGTCGATGCGCCCTGTATACAGCCGCTCATCGATGGTGGGCACAATGGGGATTTTGTGTGCTGCGTCGCGGTCATCCTGCGGCAGGATGCGGTCGCAGATCGTCTGCACCAGTTCGGCCTCTTCGTCTGTGAAGAAGCGAATGGGCGGAACATGTTCCACGCGATCCAGCACAACCTTGCGCGTGGCCTCATCCCAGAAGGCCTGCTGCGAGAGCGTCTCGAAGCCCGGATAGTAGCCAGGCTGCGCCGTTGGCGCCAGCGGCTGCTTTGTGGTGGGGTCCAGCGGCAAGCGGTCTTCGTCTACGCGCTGCATTGTGCTCGGCGGTGCGTAAGAGGCATCTATGGGATTCTTGCGTTTGAGTAGTTTCATATGCTTAGTCGGCCCTCCTCAAAAGGCTAGCCAGCAGGCCGAGGAAGCCAGTGGCGGCGAACAGCAGCGGCGCGAAGATCGGCGGCCCATAGATGATGTTGTAGAGCGGGAGCTTCAGCCCACCAGCGCGCCGCGTGATCCCGCGCGCGTGGTAGTAGAAGCCCAGCATACCACTGATGAGCGCGAGTGCGGAGGTGAGCGGGAGAAGCGTGCGAGCTATGGCGCGACTCCACACGGACCCGATGCCGGCTAGCATGATGGCGGGCGTTAAGAGAATGGGCGCCCACTCGATCTTGTAGCTAAAGTTATTTTTGTAGTGTGAGTAGAGCGATTCGAAACCGCTGCACAGTGCCGAGACGGCTGTGGCAATGCCCATAGCTCGCTGGAAGCGCCCTTCGCGGATATCCTGGCGAATGACAAGGCCCTCTTTGCGAATGGCGTATGGCAGCAGGTTCGTCCAGGTCGAGCGCGAGCGCTTGATGCCCAGCGGCAATGTGCTTCTGGGGTCATCTTCGCGGCGCAAGAAGGCGGCGACCAGCCCCAGGAAGCCGCTGGTGGCGAACAGGATGGGGGCCAGCAAGGGAGGCCCCATCACGATATTGACGATGGGAATGCGCCAGCCGCCAGGTTTGCGGTGAATGCCGCGAATATGGAAGATGAAGCCGACGACGCCATCGATGACCGTGAGCAGGGAGACGAGCGGCAGCACGGTGCGCGCCGCCCGCCGACTGAAGGCGGCCCAGACCCCGGCAATGGTCAACAACGGGCTGAGGATCACCGGCGTATACATGATACGCTGGCTGTAGCTGCCAATGTAGTGCTCATAGGCCACCTCCAGCCCGCTCATGAGGCTGGCGAAGGCGGCGATCAGCGCCAGGCTGCGCTGGAAACGGCCCTCGCGGATGTGCTGCTCCACTATCACCCCTTCGTGGGTGATCTCGCGCGGCAGCAGCGCCGCCAGGCCCGCGTGGGAGCCATTTTCCCCGTTGCTTGCGTGTTGTATGAGAGAGAGTGGCGTTTTGTTAGCCATAGGTATATTCCTTTGACGTGATGCGGCGTATGTTAATGTCTATGCGGACAATAAATCGCATCCCTACATGGCATAGCGCGCCGCGTCCGAGCGCTTGAACTCAAGCCCCATGCCGGGCCGCGACAGGTCGGGGCGCAATGCTCCCTTGACCGGCGGGAGCACGCCATCGAAGAACATGCGCTCAATGCGTACATGGTCGTGAAAATACTCCATGTGGCGGAAGTTGTTGAGCACGCAACAAGGATGGACATGCAGAGCCGGCCCGCAGTGCGACGATAACTGCATCGAACGTGACTCCACGAGGGCATCCACGCGCATGAAGCCGGTGATGCCGGCGCAGCGCGTGGCATCCGCTTGCAGCACATCGACAGCCCCCGCTTCCAGCATGTGCCGGAAATACCACAGATCGTAGCCGTACTCGCCGGCCGCGATCTCCATGCCGGCGGGCGCGCGGTCGCGGATTAAGCGCAGGCCTTCGAGGTCGTCGGACGAGACCGGCTCCTCGAACCAGGTGACGCCGGACTGCGTCGCGAAGATATGCGCCAGGGCCAGCGCCTCTTTGCGACTGTAGGCACCGTTCGCATCCACAAACAATTCGGTGTCCGCCCCGATGGCCTCGCGCGCATCCGAGACCCGCGCAGGATCATCGT